>JBCBQE010000310.1:0-7457 GCA_039820385.1 Cyanobacteria bacterium J06635_10 | reverse complement strand
AACCTGTGTAGAGACGTAACAGTGTTACGTCTCCTGCAATGTGAAATCATAATTTCATATTACGATTGTGCAATGCCAAAATTTATAAGGATTATATATGAGAGACTGTTGGCAGCCGAAAATCTCTTAAAATATTAATATTTATTTACGTATACACTTAATTTTATGAACTACCAAGTTATCTACGACGGCAACTGCAATCTTTGCGTTACCTTAGTACAAATATTAGAAAATTTAGATAAAGGTCAAATATTTAACTACATCCCCATGCAGGATGAGCAAGCACTCCAAAAGTGGAATGTTACATCAAAAGATTGCGAATTGGGGATGATTTTGATTGATGCAGATGCTCCACAAAGACGTTGGCAAGGAAGTGCAGCAGCAGAAGAAATTGGAGTGTTACTGCCAGGTGGTAGTGTATTTGTTGATGCCTATCGCGCTCTACCTGGATTCAAGTGGTTTGGCGATAAATTTTACGAACAAATTCGCGATAACCGATACAGTCTTTTTGGCAAGCGCGATAGTACATACAAATCTGCTTACTGTACTGATGGCAATTGTAAGACTAAGTGAGACCACTTACGAATCATTTTCCTTTTCCGAATTATCATTAAACACTTGTAAAACTTTGCGACAAAAATCTTTTAACTTTTCTTGTTTATCAGAAGAAGGGTGAAGCTTACCGACAAAACTCCAGTTTTCCACCGTAGAAACCCGCCACTGTTCCCCGCGATGATCGAATCCTGCCACCTCCACACCAATTGCACGACGCAACTCGCTAATGGGATCTTGATAAAAACGAATTTGAGTCAAGATACTGCGACTTTGCCAAGATTGACTGACACCAGGAAAATGGAAACCGATATCAATAGAATCTGGATCAACTAATTCCATTGTTTGTTCGTCATTTTTCCAAGGCTTAAGATCCGATTTTGCATCAGGAAACTCAAACTTAAATAAATTAACCACCGCAGCAATTTTACTAGCGAATTCAAGATTTGTTGCCATCTCAGATGCGTTCACGAAAATACTCCCCTTTGTAATCTAGAGGCTAATGTCAAGGGCACCCATGGGAACCCGTCAAGAAGGTTACAATTACTTTTAAACGCCAAAAAGCTTACCTTATTAGTGTTTCAGCTTATCAAGCCCCTTTTCATTAAAGCAACGATAAATCCAACTTTTTATTAGAAACTCAGGAATATTTTGAGGCGTTAGGAGAATGTAATCGGACTTACATAACTGGCATATTTTGATTGTAGGGTGCTTGTACGCTAACTCCCAACTGAAGGTAATAATAAGGCTTGTAGTGTTACGCACCAACCGAGTCTTGTGAAACCTTCGTAAATCTGGTTTAAGAAAAGGAGTTAAAGTTTATTCGGCGTTGCTGATTTAAAGTATGAATTTGATTTAATGGATAACCGAAACCGATGTCTCGACGTTACACTGCAACGTCTCCAAATCTTGATTCATAAACTGAGTAGGCAACACCGTTTATTCAATTTGCACAGCATACGATCGCAAAGTAATTATACCTATAAAGTCTCAAAAACTAAAATCTTGTTTTCTTCTTGTAAAAAATCGCTACAGTGGAAATTTTTGTCAAAATCTATTGGCGATCGCGAATAATTACCCCAACAAGATAAAATTACTTTGTTATTGGCAGATAAATAAATTTCGTTTATGTCGCGTATACGTCCAATTTTTTCCTTAATCCTAGTATCTTTAGCAACATTACTTATTAGTTGTAGCGGTCCTAATGTTGCTGCCGCACCTCCAACCTATACTCCATCACAAATAGAGACAATCCAGGAATACGCTCCTAAAATCATCGCTGTAAAAGAACGTAGTGCTGAATTGGAAAAACTTATTCAGGATAAAGACTGGATCAATGTTGACAATTTTATACACGGTCCAATCACTGAAGCAAAGTTGAATATGAACTTTATAACTTCCAACCTTTTGCCAAAGCAACAAAAATCAGCGCGCAATATCGTGCGGGATATGTCAAATAACCTCTCGAAACTTTACGACGCTGCTAAGCAATCTAATCTCCAACAAGCACTAAATTCTTATGATGCTGCATTTGCAGATATTGAGAAATTTCTAGATTTACTTCCAGAAAATACTGCATCTGGTGAAGCCTAAATACCTGATTGAGTCATTACTAAACAATTTAGTTCAGAGTTAGGAGTTAAAATCGGCTTTGTTGCATCGCACAAATATGTCTTCAGCTTTGGATCAGTAGATTTTTGGAGACGTTGCATTGCAACGTCTCTACATTATTTATCGAATTTATGAGTCATATAGTTATTATTGGTTGCGGTATTATCGGAGCAATCGTCGCTTACGAACTTAGTTTAATTGAAGGATTAAAAATTACGGTTGTTGACAAGCAACCCCCAGCACAAGCCTCAACAGGTGCTGCTTTAGGCGTTTTGATGGGGATTATTAGCCATAAAGTCAAAGGTAAACCTTGGCGGATGCGACAAACAAGCGTCCAACGCTATGAAACTTTGATCCCAGAATTAGAAGCCATAACTAATCGACGAATTCCCTTCAACCGCCAAGGAATCTTAATGTTGTTACCATCACCTCAAGTAACAACCGAAGATTTAGGCTTCTGGGAAAGAATTAAACAAACTCGCCAAAATCAAGGTTGGCAATTAGAAATTTTAGATGTTGCGGGTCTAGGAAAAATATGTCCCCAGGTAGATGTTAAATCAAAAGAATATATAGGCGCAATTTATTCTCCCCAAGACAGACAACTCGATCCCACAGCATTAACATTAGCTTTAGTAGAAGCAGCAAAGCACAATGGTGTCAGCTTCAAATTTGGTGTTAGCGCTTTGGGTATGAAATCATTATCCGATGGAGAAAACTCTAGCGCTAGAGAATTGGAAACAACAGATGGTGTAATTACCGGAGACAAATTTATAATTGCTGCCGGTTTGGGTTCATCTCCTCTGACGGCACAGTTAAATCAAAAAGTTGATATTCGTCCAGTATTAGGCCAAGCAATTCATTTGCGTTTAGGGCATCCTTTAGGGAATTCTGAATTTCAACCAGCAATAACCTGTAACGATATTTACGTTTTTCCTACTGATGCGGGGATATTCCCAGCTACAGATTATTGGGTAGGTGCGACAGTGGAATTTCCCCAAGATAGCGGTGAAGTATCACCGGATAAAGAACTTTTAGAAAAGACTTTGAAGAATGCGATCGCAACATTTCCAGAATTATCTAGCGCTAGGGTAATTCGTACTTGGTGGGGATTGCGCCCCCGGCCAGAAAATCGTGCCGCGCCAGTTATCGAGAAACTACCCGGATATGACAATGTGATATTGGCTAGCGCTCATTATCGGAATGGTATTTTATTGGCTCCGGCTACAGCCCAGATGGTGAAGGAGATGGTTGTTTGAATCAATTATTGTAGGGTGTGTGACGGTTACGATCATTTATCACCTATAACGTGGGGGATTTGAAATTACCGTCACGCACCATAAACCATTATTAACAATGAACAATGAACAATGAACAATGAACAACTAATAATTGATCATTGATAATTGATCATTGGTAATTGATAATTGATAAGTGACGGTTACGATAACTTACCACCATAAACCTACAGGATTTGAAATTACCGTCACGCACCAACAAATAAACAATGAACAATCAACAACTAATAATTGATCATTGATCATTGATCATTGATCATTGATCATTGATCATTGATCATTGATCATTGATCATTGATCATTGATAAACTCAAGCTTGTTGCAACTTTACTCAGTTCTGATGAGCTTACTTCGCCATTGCTTCCAAATTTTACTTGTGATGTTGCGAGGTTGTTCCGTTAGTTTTAAAAGTGAAAATTAAGCTTCCTTTTATTACTTAATGGGTGAATGCTTGCTCAATAGTCGTTTGAGGAACTGATGCTGTTTGCCGTTCCTGCGCGGCATTGCCTCAAAACTTTTTCCACGCAGTAACTTTGAAAATGTCTATTCGGGTTTTCTCCAACTTAAAATCTGCATGCATATTCTGCCTTTACAGGACATATTTTATTCTTAATTGGATTGTTTCCAAGTCCAAGCGATGTCAAATTAGTCAATCCTTTAAGAGGTGACAGGTCGCTGATTTGATTATCCCAAAGGTTAAGCGATATCAAATTAGTCAATCCTTTAAGAGGTGACAGGTCCCTGATTTGATTATCCTTAAGGATTAGCGTCATCAAATTAGTCAATCCTTTAAGGGGTGACAGGTCGCTGATTTGATTACCCGAAAGGGTAAGTCCCCCCTGCTTGTTAAGTATTTGCTCTGCGCTCGTACAATTTTGAGTACCAGCTTGTTTTAGTAAAATTTCAACTGTATACTTAGTGTCTTTAGGTAAGCTATCTTTCTGCTTGCACGACTGACTGAAACTTTTTATAGATTCTTGATTCTGCGGTCTGAGAGTAGCAATAAATTGTGTAACGTTTATTACAATTCCTACTACTAATGCAATACAAACTAAACGTATAAATTTCATTTAATGCTTGCTCGTATTTACCGTAGTATTATTGAAGCAATTTATACTTTTAAAAATCAAGCTAATTTTTACTATTGGTTATTGTATTTTTCTGTAATGATATTTTCTTAGCGATAGAAAGACAGATTAACTCTTGGGTAAAGAGAAACGGTATCATGATGTCGCTTTAATTACCAGTTTCCGCGTTCTTCAAATGTATCTTTTCAATCAACTCCTAATTCATACCAAGAACTTCAAATCAAAAAACTCCTTCCCTAATTAAAAAAACAGCATTTCAAAATTAAATTAGCCCGTGCAGACGGGCTTCGCAAATATAGCCCCAGGCTTCTAGTCTGGGGCTACTTATTACAACAAATCAGCAACGATCGCAATACCCACAGAATAGAAAAAAAAAATTATGAGAAAATGACTAGATATTCGCAATAAATCTTTATAATGTAATTGATATATCTTTACAAACCGATCTTAGTCGCAAAATCAACAACTGCGGCAGCGTTTCCACAGAAATTATTCGGAGCAATAACCATGTCTAATGACCGTAAACAGCGCATCATGCAACACTTAGGTTTAACGACTGATATTAAATTTAAGCGTTCTACCCGAAACTCAGAACCATCTCAAAAATTAGAACCGTCCGTACCCAAGCCTGAACCAACTCCACCTCCCGTTAAAATTCAACCCCCCGTTCAAACTCAACCTACAAGTGCAGAAAACCGCAAACAGCGAATTATGCAACACTTATCTCAGAGTGGTACAAATTTTAACCTATCTTCTCGCGATCGAGAAAAACGCAAGCAACAAGTTCAGGCTCATATTAGCAAAACCAGAGGCTAAAAAACACATATAAATTTACATTAAATTAATCTTTCCATTACCGAACTGTAAAGTTTTGTTTTGTGAAAGTGTCACTTAAGATAAGCATAAAAAGCTCCTTCCCTAACTAAGGAAAAAAGTCTGGTTGGTGCGTGACACCACAACCGTTATTTTTATGTCCCATAATCCCTCAAAGTGTCACACACCCTACAAAGTCTTATTAATAAATAAAAGCCCGTGCAGACGGGCTTCGTAAATGTAGCCCCAGACTTCTAGTCTGGGTGCTTATTATTAAAACCAAATTTCTAGAAAAACCACCCGTAAGAATGTAAACCCTTACCCAATAAATTCACTCCCAAATAGCAAACCCAAACCGCTACAAAACCAGTAGCTGCTAAAATTGCTGGACGACGGCCTTGCCAACCGCGAGTAATCCGGGAGTGCAGATAAGCTGCAAACACCAACCAGGTAATCAATGCCCAGGTTTCCTTGGGATCCCAACTCCAGTAAGAACCCCACGCTTCATTTGCCCAAACGCCACCAGCAATGATACCAATTGTCAATAGGGGAAAACCCAACCCAATGATGCGATAACTGATATTATCTAAAGTTTCGGCAAGACTAAGCCTTTGAGGGGAAAGGGGTTCTCTAGAATCTTCTATTTCTAACGGTGAAGTTTCTATAGGGGTTGCAACAGCCGTACCTGCTGTAGCAGTTTTACCATTAGTATTGCTTTGAATTGGAGAAAAACCATTATTTTCAAAAGCAAGTGCCTGGGGTGAGGTAACTAATTCACCGGCTTTATGCAAGCGATAGCCGTTAGTGCGATAGCCGCCAGCACCAAAGGAACTACCTTGGAGTTGTACTTTTTGACCTCTTGTTACCACAAGAAAAGCTACAGCTAACAAAGAACCTACCATTAAAGCAGAATAACTCAACATCATCACGCTGACGTGCATCATCAACCAGTTTGATTTGAGTGCAGGTACTAATGGTTCCGAAACTTGCATTTCTCCAGGAAGCGTCAGCGCTGCAAAAGCGGTAATACCCATTGCTACCGGGGAAGTCGCAACTCCCACCAAACGGCTGCGACTATTGTACTCAGCAATTAAATGAACGGTTGTAATTCCCCAAGCCAAGAAAAACAAAGATTCATATAAATTACTTAATGGGAAATATCCAGCCTGTAACCACCGCGCACCTAGCAAAGTTGCCATACACAAATTGGCGATCGCCATTCCAGCAGTTCCCAAACCACTCAACATGGGTACATTAGGAAAAGCTGCCCCTACCCAATAAATCAACATTGTGAGGAACAGGATAAGGAAGGAAGTATTATCAAGCCAATTTTGGAGTACAACTAAATCCATAAAAGTGTTCTCCCTACTTCGATTACTATAATTATTAATCTTACTTTTAAAATTCCACACAGAAGAGGCAGCTACCAATTAAGATTTCTACCTCTTCTGGCTAATCTTTACTTATATCCGACTCCCTTCGGAATCAAAACATGATATTGGTGACTACTGACTTTCCTTGGGGCTGGGAAGCGAAGCTGGTTTTTCACCTTTTTTTAACTTCAGCAAAATATCATAGCGAGTAGTACGACTATCACTTACGGCGCTTGTAACACCAATTGAATTTATTGCGTTAAGGAAACTTTGTTGATTGGGGAACAAAGCCGATAAGGAAAAGCTGTTTGCAGCAGCTTCCATATCTAAGAAAAACTGAGTATTGATAGGACTAAGTTCTTTAGGTACTGCTTTCTGAAATGAATCGATGTTAGCTAAAATATTTGTTGGTTTGGGAATAATTTTATCGGTTATGGGGGTTCCCAAGGTCAAAAAAGCAATATCTTCATCTAACCAGCCGTGAGTAGCAGTTAGAGTTCCCGAAGGGCCAATCCATCTGACAACAGGTGCTTCTCCTACTTTATCTTCTTTGATTTTAAACTGGTACTGATTTCTCATTGTGTCATCTAACTGCTTGAAAGATGCTTCCGCTTTTCGGCGATCGCTAGCTTGTACCATAAATACTAAAGCCGCGCGCACATCTTGAGGAAAGTCTTTCCTTGGGGTATTGGGAATAATAGATATGGCAAATTCGCCTCCCATCC
>JBCBQE010000309.1:0-7459 GCA_039820385.1 Cyanobacteria bacterium J06635_10 | reverse complement strand
AGCTTGTGGACGTATCCAAACGGGGATATTTGAATACTTGTATTTAGATATCTCGAGGCGAAGGATGAAGCAAGAATCCCCTTCAATTTATTGATGGGGAGTGTCAATAAACGGAACCAAGGAGCAATACCAAGCAATTGACTCTGCAATTCGTACTGGTCAGTTTATTAGAAACAAAGCAGTTCGTTATTGGATGGATAATCAAGGGGTTGGGAAAGCTGACTTATAAAACTGGTCGAGGCTCAAAACCCCCATCTTTTAAGTGGGGGATGTAGAGCGAGGTCGGGCATTTATGCCCCAGTATTATGGTATGATTATTCTTGTCAGTACAAGACTTTAAAACCTACCGAGGGACTCTCGGGAAGTATACGCCCAAATCTCGAATTGGCGAGTTGCAAGGAAATATCACTCCGCCCGAAGGGAACCCATAAGAATTTTTTTAGAAGAAAAAAATTCTTATGGGAACCCGAGTTGGCAAACGGAGTGAGCCTGGGAACCCGACAGCTATAAGAGGATATTTCAAGCTATGCTGTCTATGCTTGAGAGAATCTCCCATCTGACCGATGGGAGAGTGTCAAATAAGCTATGTTCATATTTAGCACGCGAATTCGACTTTGCTCTAAAGTTAAACTCTGCTGCGCGTCAAGCGAGTGCCGAAAGAGCTTGGGCTGCTATCTCTAATTTTTATAAACGCTGTAAAAAGCAGGAGAAAAATAAAGGTTATCCGAAATTTAAAAAACATTGCCGTTCTGTAGAGTACAAGGTTTCGGGATGGAAACTATCCCCCGATTGCACGAGCATCAATTTTACTGATGGATTTAATGCAGGGACATTTTCTTTATTTTGTAATAAGGAAACACGCATTGACCTTAGTAGGATTAAGATTAACCGTGTACGAGTAATTAGAAGAGCGGACGGTTATCATGTTCAATTCTGTTTTGATGCTGACCGCAAAGAAGTTGGGGAATTCACTGGTAAGGTTGTTGGATTGGACTTGGGGTTAAAATATTTCACCAAAGACCAAAATGATAATGCTGTAATTTATCCCCAATTCTTGAGAAAGTCAGAACCCAGACTCAAAAAAGCTCAAAAGCGGTTAAGCAAAAAGTTTGTTAAAGGCAAAAAACCTCAATCAATTAATTATCACAAGTCGCGAAAACGATTAGGTAAAATTCATCTTAAAATCCAAAGACAGCGTAAGGATTGGGCTATAAAGCAAGCCCGATGCGTAGTTCACTCTAACGATGTGATTGTCTATGAAGATTTGAAGATTGCGAACATGACCAAAAATCACCATTTGGCTAAATCGATTTCTGACGCTAGTTGGTATCAGTTCACTCAATGGTTAGACTACTATGGGAAAATCTGGGATAAAGCAGTAGTAGCGGTATCGCCTAACTACACAAGCCAGGACTGTAGTCCGAAGTGGACATAGAATAAAAAAATCACTTAGTACTCGAACTCATTCATGTTCTAAATGTGGTTTTGATATATGCCGTGATACGAATGCGGCTATTAATATCCTCAAAAAGGGCATGAAAGTACTAGGAGTTGAGTGGCAAAACAACAGTACCTTTGGGCAAAAGGGATCTGCCTCCTAAGAGGGAAAGCATGGGGAGAAAACTGCCAATACTATTGATGGGAAACTTGATATAGCAAGCGGATTTCTGTGAACCATGAACAAGAATCCCCGTGCGTTTACGCCGGGGAGTATGTCAAGCAAAGCTGATAGTACCGGTTATCAACATATTGCACTCAACTAAGAAACCAGTAGTGCGAGCCGGAAAGCTAGTTAATAACCGTGAGGATACTCGCACTAATTATAATTTCACTAATCATTTAGAAGTGCCATATCCACTAACAACTAACAACTATCCACTATCTACTAACCACTAACCAACTTAGAAAAATTCATCCTCATAATAGTCTCTCATCATTTTGGGGTCAGGAGCAAAAGCTAACCATAATGGAAATTGCAGCAGCCCCACATTAATTTGTTCTTCCGAATCGTCAATAATAATAAAAGGTTGTAAATCAGCTTTAACCAAACGTTCTGCTTTCTGAGCCACAGCAGAGGGTGTTTCAAATAATGCCAGACCTCTATCGGGTCCAAAATCCGGACGACCAATTCCTAAACAATCTTGTAAGCCGCGCCGCCATTCTCCCAGACGTTCTGGCGAATTTGCTAAAACTAAAGTGCGAGCGCGGTTACCATACATCGAATGTAAAATAGATATAATCGCGGAAGCTATAAGTGTATTTTGTAACCTACTGCCCATAGTTCGTAATGCACCGCGTCCTCCCTGCTTGAAAAACCAAGTGGAAACCCTTTCGGCATGAACTGGCTCAAAGGTACGACGTAATTGCCATGGAGGTCCGTAGTAATCTGGTTTGGTGCGATATTGGTCTATTAACTGACGAATCTTTCTTACACCGTCTTGGAACTGTCCTCGGCTAAATTGTGGCGTTCCTCTTCCGCTGTATTCCGAGTCGAATTCCGAATCGAATTCATCTAAAGGCTCAACTTCTTTGACCGCAGGTTTTTGGGGTTCGGGTTTGTCAGGTGGAACTAATTCCAACTGCTCTGCTGCTGCTGCTAAATCTTGTAAGCTACCAGTAAGATAATCTTTAAAGCCTTGTACTCGAATTGCTAATTCTTGAGAAGCCCCCGCGAAAGTAGTTCGCATTTCATTACGAATTCGTTCTTGACGGCGTTCGAGTTGCTCGACGGAAATTACAAGAGTTTGTTTGCGTTGTTCTAATTCTGAAAGCGCCTCTTGAGTCATTTTCGAGAGTGCTTTCTGGGTATTACCCACTTCTGCCTGAAGATTTTTGTAAGACGCTTGTAAATCAGCAATTTCCTGTTTCAAAGATTCTTCAGTACGTTGTAATTGCGCTACTCTTTGAGCCACAAGGTTATATTCCGGAGAATTATCCACTGGTTCCGAGTTTATTTGCGAACTTTCTGACGTAGTATTTTCACTGGAATTCGCCATAATTGGAGTGACTGAAGATAATGAATTTTCTAATATAGGACTTGGTATTTGTGATTTTTCTTCCTTAGACTCCTTCGTTCTATTTTCTGCTTCCTCATCTGTATTGTTAAGTTCAGGCAACTCTTCTTCTTTATACTTTTCGTCTTGGTCCATAATCAATCCAAGTCCTAAAAAATAAGGCGATTAAACAAACGCCATCTTTACAAATTTCAATATAAGTATCAAGTATAAAGTGTTAACTCTACATTTTACCAGAGAGATTAACTAATCGTCGCCGACGATCGCCGCATCCGGTGGATATGGCGAGACAAGGAACAGAGGTAAGAGTAAAGAATTTAGAACTGTTAACTCCGCGAGCTCCTAACTCCTAACTCCCAACTCCGCGAGCTCCTAACTCCTAACTCCTAACTCCCAACTCCGCGAGCTCCGTTCCTTTTGAAAGTTAAACTTCAATCAATTCTTGGGCAATGCTCTTCCAGACAAGCTTTAAGAGTTTTAGCGTCAAATAAAATCGGCAGAAAATGGATGCTTTTAATTTCTTTAAAGTAAAACAAAATAGGAACCACATTCCAAAAAATCCGCCAATTTTGCCACTCAGCATAAGGAAAACGACGGAGTAAGTTATCGCCTCTAACAATATCTAAATCCGTGGCTGTAAATTGCAAACGTAATGTTACCGTTTGGTACATCAGAAATAGTCCAAACAGTGCAATTATCCCTCCAGCCACAGGTTGATGTATAACGAACAAGGGAATAGATCCAATAATTAAAACTACAGGTATGTTGTAGCTAGGCTTCAGTTCTACGGTAGATGCAGAATTAGAGGTTAATGAAGTAGTCACTGTTTAAAATAATTTTTTGTTAATGTACATTATGTTTATTTTAGAAGTTAGCGGTTCCGAATAGATACAAGATGTATTAATAAGTAGGGAGTTAGGAGTTCATTGTTAGTAGCGAGTCATAGTTGAAACTAGGGACCCCTCAACCATTTATAATCCAAAATCTAAAATATAAAATCTAAATTTTTGCGGTTAAGGGTTCCCTGCCAAATTTTTTTCTCCCCATCTCCTCATTTTCCCATCTGAAGTTACTAGAAACCTTGCGTTAAAGCGCTACCAGTTCCTTGAAACATTAACCAAGAAAGGAAAAAATTGACAATAAATATAATTAGTAAAGCCGTAACAACAGCAGTTGTGGTTGATTGGCCTACACCTTTAGCGCCTCCTGTTGTGGTTAAACCCCAATTACAACCAATCACTGCCACTAAAAGTCCGAAACAAACGGCTTTAATCATCGCAGTCAAAATATCCCACATTCCCAGAAAATTACGGGTTGAGTCGAGAAACTGGCTGTCAGATAGATTGTATAAATTTGCTGCAATAAACAATCCTCCCGCCATACCCGTTATTAAAGATAACAGGGTGAGAATCGGCAACATTATGCAGCAAGCTAGTACCCGGGGAATAACTAAATAATCTATAGGATCGGTTTTTAACATTAATAGAGCGTCTATTTGCTCTGTAACTTTCATCGTACCAATCTCCGCAGCAAATGCAGAACCAACTCTCCCTGCTAAAACTACTGCTGTCAGCACCGGAGAAAGTTCTCGCGTCAATGCCACTGCCAATACTCCTCCTACAGCATTTCCTGCACCAAAGTTAATAAACTCCCGTGCAACCTGAATTGTAAATACCGCACCTACAAATACAGCTGTAACTAAGGCGATAAATAGTGAGTCTGGCCCCACCGCAGCCATTTGTTCTAAAGTGTTGCGGCGATGGATTTTACCTTTAAATAAATGAATGATTACTTGTCCAATCAAGAAAATCGCCGCCAGCAATCGCAGGCTCCATGTTCCCAAACTGGATTTAGATGTTGCTTGACTCACAATTTTTACATTAACTCGGCAATTGCCGTCATCATAGCGGAAGTTAAAGGTTCTGAGGAACGAAATTATCTTTCTCCTCTTACCCATCCCCTACAAAATGCCTTCATATTAACTTAAGTTAAAAACCACTCTCAGAAATCAAACCTGTTATTAACTGCATCTCAACTTTTTACTACAAGTGTAGTATCTATGTAAGCCTTGATTTATTATAGACTTGATCGAATAAATCTCCTTTAATTAAAGAAAATACATGCCATCAAATATTATGAACATATTTTAATTAAGACTTAAGATTCTTTAAATGCAGTGTGATATATGGCGATTGCGCTTATTGTAGGAAGTGACGGATGCCGACTGGCGCGTTTTCAATGCAGGGAATCATTTTTTATGACCATGTTTATAAACTTTCTTCGCTCTCTAATACTGTCGATTATTTTCAGCTTTGTGGCTCCAATATTATTTTTCGGCGGGGCATTGCTGATTTTATCGCTTGTGAGCTTACTTCCTGGCTTGCAAGGTGTAGCTGACATCATCGCAACTCAAATCTCCAAATTTTTAGCTGCTTTCGGTAGCGGTATGCCCATGCAAGGGTTATTTGTAATCTGTTTAACTTGTAGCTTTGTTGGAGCACTTTTCGATACTTATGTATATTACAGGTGTCAAATACTACGTTTGGACTCTTGAGTAGAACAATTCATTATTTACGATCAAATTTCGCGAACAAGGAATTCTCTATTGCGAAAAATCCTGCTTTTCAAATTTGGGAATTATTGGGTATGGATTAATTTTGTTGCAAAATTAAATACTGTTCGCAGCACGGGGGCTGGTAATAATATCTTTTTTTTGATTGTAGAATACTAAGATAATCTAGAATAAACGTCTTGTTTTCAATAAAACACTTTATTAAATAAAACCGAAATACCTTTAAAAACAAAAAATTGATTAAAATTAGCCTCGGGGTTTGGATCTACTTAATTTTTGAGAGGCAGATACTTTACGTATTTGTAAATTAAAGTTAATGTTTTAAATCAAATCTAAAATATCGCAAGGTTTTGTGTACTGCTCATGGTTTGGCCTTTTAAGTCCAAGTTTCGCAAACAAATAGCTAAAATTGAAATTACTGGTGCAATCGCAGGGAGTACTCGCAAACGAGTCTTAGAAGCCCTCAAAACTGTAGAAGAGAAAAAATTTCCCGCACTACTGTTACGAATTGATAGCCCTGGTGGTACGGTAGGAGATTCTCAAGAAATATACAGCGCTTTAGCCCGTTTGCGGGAAAAAATGAAGATAGTTGCTAGTTTTGGCAATATTTCTGCCTCCGGAGGCGTGTATATCGGCATGGGGGCAGAACACATCATGGCTAATCCGGGAACTATTACGGGTAGCATCGGCGTGATTCTACGTGGCAATAATTTAGAACGCTTGTTAGATAAAATTGGTGTTTCCTTTAAAGTTATAAAGTCTGGTCCTTACAAGGATATTTTATCTTTTGATAGGGAACTCACCGATAGCGAACAAACTATTTTGCAAGAATTGATTGATACAAGTTATCAGCAATTCGTGCAAACAGTTGCAGAGGGGCGTAATTTAACACCGGAGACAGTAAGAACCTTTGCAGACGGTAGAATTTTTACCGGAGAGCAAGCTCTAGAATTAGGGGTTGTAGACAAATTAGGAACCGAAGAGGATGCCCGCCGTTGGGCAGCAGAGTTGGTAGATCTCGATCCAGAAAAAACAGAAGTTTATACCCTAGAAGAGCCTAAGCCTTGGTATAGTAAGCTTTTACCTGGTAGCAGAGTTCAAAATGGTCTGACATCCAAATTTGATTGGGTAGAATTTGAATTATCTACATCTGGTTTACCCCTGTGGTTGTATCGGCCTTGATTTGACTTTTGACTTTTGACTAACGATCGATCGATCGGTTGATAGGCACCCTGCCAAATTTTCTGATAGAGAAAAAAATTTGGCAGGGTACCCGTCATTTTTCATTGCCCATTTGTTCTTTATCCAAAGCTGATGAATAATGACTAATGACTAATGTTTTAAGACAGGAGGTATTTTACGTGGAATCCCGAATGCAGGCAATTCGTGGAGCAACAACCGTTTCGGAAAATACTGTTGAAGCAATGCAAGAAGCCGTAATGGAAATATTAGACGAGCTTGAGGGGCGCAATCAATTGCATCCAACGGATATGATTAGCGTTATTTTCTCCGTCACACCTGATTTAGATGCTATTTTCCCCGCAGCGATCGCTCGTCATCGTACTGATTGGGATAAAGTTCCGATGATAGATGTACAACAAATGTACGTCCAAGGTAGCTTAGAAAAGTGCATTCGGGTTCTAATTCACGCCTACATTAAAACGAACGCTAAAATCAGTCATACTTATTTACGTCATGCTTCTAAACTTCGCCCTGACTGGAATTTACCTCAGCCGTTACAAGCATCACAGTCAACAACAGAATCAAAAGTGTAGAATACACGCATATTCTATGTGAAAATACTTAAAAAATTATGAAGTTTAACGGTTGTGATGCGACTCAACCTACAGCTATTAGTGGAAGAGTCTTCACC
>JBCBQE010000308.1:0-7460 GCA_039820385.1 Cyanobacteria bacterium J06635_10 | reverse complement strand
CTTCCACACCATGTATTCACAGAAAGAACTAGAAATCAAAATGCAGTTTCTAGAAGAAGCCACAGAGCATCTTAATACTCTAGAAAATGTCTTAAGTGAAGCTAAAAGTAATCGTAAAATTGACTTACAAAAAATCAATGCTGCATTAAGAGCCGCTCATTCAATTAAAGGTGGTGCAGCGATTATGGGGTTTCGTCCCCTGAGCGATTTATCTCACCAACTCGAAGATTGTTTCAAAGTTTTAAAAACGAAGAAAAACTCTTTAGAACTTGATAGCTCATTGCAAAGTTTATTGCTATCTGCAATTGATTGGTTGCGTCAAATAGTAGAATCAATTTCAGTAGGGCATGATGTAGATGAACAGTGGATAACTACTTTTTGTTATCCAGTATTTGAAGAATTACGCGAGATTTTGGGAGATCCAATTCCCGAAAACGCAATGACAATTCTTTCTCCAGAAGACAATCCAGAAGAAATTATATCCTTATTATTTAAAACTGAAGTTGAAAGTTATTTACAGCGTTTAGAATATTTACTAAAACAAAAAGAACCTTCTATCTTAAGGGAAGAAATGGCGATCGTGTCTTCCCAATTGTCTGGATTGGGGGAAATGCTCCAAATTCCTGCTTTTATTCAACTTTGCGAATCAATAATTCAACGTTTATCTACCGTAGTTTCCGATGCGGAAGTTGAAGAAATTGCTCAATTAGGATTGCAAGCTTGGCGAAATACCCAAGCTTTACTACTTGCAGGAAAAGTAGATGATTTACCTCAGACAATTGATGAGAATCAAACTCAAAATTGTCATAAAATATCTGTAGAACGACAACTAAATTTAGTAAATAATTCTACTCCTACTCTAGATGAACTCATAGAAACATTACCAGAATTTACCACCATACCCAAAAGAGAAAATCAAGAACCTACAGTTAGAGTACCTAGCAAACAACTCGAACAAATTAACGATTTATTTGGAGAATTAACACTTGGACGTAATACCCTAAGATTACAGTTAGAAAGAATCAGTAAATTAATTCGGAATCTTGCCATCCGCGTCAAAACTCTCGAACGAGAAAATCACGAATTACGCTTATCTTACGAAAAGTTTTCCCTACAATTATCTACCTTAAAACCCAAATATTCTCATCCTTACCAAGATTCTCAATGGCACAATTCCGAGAATATTTCTGGTCTTAATAATAAGTTTGATGCCTTACAATTAGAACGATATAACGATTTACATACACTGTCTCAAACAGTGATGGAAAATATAGTTAAAATTCAAGAAATTACAGGAGATATCACCCTTAGTTTAGAAGATACAGACCAAGTTAATCGTCTACTCAATAAAACATCTCGAAAACTGCAAAATTCCCTCACTAAAGTGAGGATGCGTCCCCTTTCTGATATAATGGAACGCTTACCCAGGGCTTTGCACAATCTAAACGCAGAATACGGTAAAAACGTTAATTTACAAATCGAAGGTGCAAATACCTTGATGGAACGTGGTATTATAGAAGCCTTGAACGAGCCTTTAATGCATCTTGTTAGAAACGCTTTCGATCATGGAATCGAAGATCCTGAAACTAGAATCAATTCAGGTAAACCAAAACAAGGATTAATTGAAATCAAAACTTCCCATCAAAGCGTTAGCGAAGCCATGCCTAAGGCTTATCGCACTATTATTACCATACGCGATGACGGACGCGGAATACCTCTAGAAAAGATTCGCAATCGTGCCAAAAATATGGGTTTGGATGCCCAAATGTTAGCCACTGCCAGTGACGAGGATTTATTAACCCTGATTTTTGAACCTGGATTTAGTACATCTGAGGAAGTTACAACACTATCCGGGCGTGGTGTAGGTATGGATGTAGTCTGTAACAACCTCAAATTAATTGACGGAGAAATTGCAGTTGACTCTATTCCTGGAAAGGGAACTACTTTTACCCTATCTATACCTTTTACCCTTTCGGTAGCGCGAGTAGTTTTAATAGAAAGCAATGCCATACCCTTAGCCTTCCCCACCGACACAGTAAAAGAAATATGCTTGCTAGAAAACCAGCAGATTTTACCTTCACAAACTGGTGAATTAATTAATTGGCAAGGTTCTTTAGTAGAATTAATTGACATCAGTAATTATCTACAAGTTCACAAAATCCCTTCTGCATCATCTATCCTAGAAATTCCACCGAGACTAGAAGAAAAAATTGTATTAATTATTGATGCGAATAATAAACTAATAGCAATACAAGCAGACCGTTGTTGGGACGAACAAGAAGTAAGCGTACGTCGTGTAGAAGGCACTATTCCCTTACCATGCGGGTTTAATAACTGTATAATTTTGGATAATGGCCGGATAGTTCCCTTAGTCAATCCCGAAAAAATATTAGATTTAATTGCTAAAAATAATACATTAAATAATATTACTCAATCTTTTACCCCATCAGCAAAAAATCATCAAAATTGCATATTAATAGTAGATGACTCAGTAAACGTGCGGCGCTTTTTAGCACTTAGTTTGGAAAGAGCCGGATACCTTGTAGAAGAAGCAAAAGATGGACAAGATGCACTTTTTCAACTTCAAAGTGGCTTACAAATACAAGCCATAATTTGCGACATCGAAATGCCTCGTCTTGATGGTTATAACTTTCTCATACGTCTAAAATCTCACAAGCATCTCCAACAAATCCCCGTCATTATGCTGAGTTCCCGTACCGGGGAAAAATATCGTCAACTAGCCTTACAGTTAGGTGCTGACGTTTATTTATCTAAACCTTATAACGAATACGAATTATTACAGACATTGAAGCAGGTAGTGAATCGGGAGTAAGGAGTAATGGGTGAATGGCACGCTTGTTAAGTCGAAACTCCCGACGCAGCAAGGGTGCTGAGGAGCGGAGGAGCGGAGGAGAAACTTGTGCAACATTCCCCCTCTTCCTCCTCCCTTCCCTAACCAATTAAGGAGAGGAAATCGGGTATTGCCGGATTTAAGCGATTAACTATCAGAAGGAATCTGAAGACAACTGAAATTGACTGATAATATCCTCTACGCTCATAGCATTAGAATTACTAGCGTTAAAGCCAAACTCGACTGATGCTCCCGGTGCAATGGAGGCATTCGGGCTAGCACCCTTAATCACATATTCATCTCCTTGATGGCTTTCAATACTACCTTGCCAGATGTTATAAATCTCAAAAGGAGCATAAAATTCTAACTTCCAATAATTTATAACTTCACTGCTGTTGTTGCTAATCTCAACATTGCCTGTAAAACCATTACTCCATTGATTTACGACAGAAAAAATTACTGCTTCACTACCAGTGATTGGATCGCTTGAATTGCTACCACCAGTCATCGGCTCAATAGGGTTACTATCTCCAGTAATAGGATCGCTTGTGTTATTACTTCCATCGAGGTTAACACCAGGAATTTCGGTTAATGCTTCTCCACCAAATTCCTTAGTCATTCGTGCTAGAGCACCAGTAAAAGCTGCATTGTAGTCTAATGCCACTTCATTCGCGATATAGTCAGTACGTTCATCTGTGTAAGCATTATCATTTGGTGCTGAGGGGCCACCAACTAATGCTCCGTAGAGAGTGTATTCATTAGGTTGGGGACTACTGATATTGTTTGTTCCAGATGCTGCTCTATGATGAGGATTTTGGGGAGAGTTATCGCCAAAACCCACCATGTAACTAAAATTGTTAGGATTATCTCCCAAGATGTAATCAATCTGACTTTCAGAAAAGCCTGTATAGAGTCCCCCTTTATCGTTTACAGTGTCACCATAGACACCTGCTAAAAAGGCTGTATTTGCGGCATAGCGCAAGGAACCCCATTGACTTATCCAGGCTAAACCACCATTAGTTTTCTCTATGCCACCGTTAGGATATGCCCAATTATCTAACCAAGCTTCGACATCTTGTTTATATGTATTTTTACCCGTCTCTTGGGCTAGTAAAATACCAGTACCATAGGATTTATCATCCCAGCTTTGTGTCCAGCCAGTACCTATACCGTTATAGTAATTCTCTGCTTTATCTAAGTATTTACTGTCATTTTGCCCATTAGCCTCAACAGCTTTGTGTAACCAAGCTGCTCCCCAAGCAAGTTCATCTTGATAGCCACTCCAAGAATTGTAAAAGTTACTAGCATCAGTGATGGAATCAGAGTAAGCTCCTTGATATTGCTCTGCAAATTCATAAAGCTGTTCCGCTGTTTGCAAGAGCTCGTCAGCATAAGCTTCATCAATTGAACGGAAAATAATAGAAGCAGAAGCTAGTGCAGCTGCACTTTCTGCCGTCAAGTCTGAACCAGGATTTTGAGCATCAACCTTAAAAGCTGGACGAGACATTGTCATATTCTCCGGTGCTCCCCAGTAAGCATGATCTATTTGACCGCTACCTACTTGACCCCAGAATACATCATCTGAAGTAGTTGCAGTTCCTTTATCATCGTAAGCTTTGAGAATATAGTCAATTCCCCACTTGATATTATCGAGGGTTTCGTCAAGTTGACCAACTTTGTTATAGCCGCCACGATATTCATCTACACCCCAACTGAGCATCGTCATTGAGGCAGCCATCGGAAATCCAAATTTGACATGATCTCCAGCATCATAGTATCCACCAGTTAAATCGCGGCCAACATCTGCACCGTCACTAAGGGCAGAATCACCACGCCAAGGAATCGTGTTATCGGGTAAATCACCAGAGCGCTGGGCTAAATAGAAGAGGTTAGATTTTTGTAGAGCTTCGCCGTAGTTGATTTGATTATTATTCATCTTTACCTTTTTATAGAAACGAGTCGAGGTTCAAAACACCCATCTTTTAAGTGGGAGATGTAGAGCGAGGTCGGGCATTTATGCCCCTATACATGGTAGAATTTTATTGTCAGTATAAGACGTTTTAACCTACCGGGGGACTCTCGGGAAGTATACGCCCAAATCTCGAATTGGCGAGTTGGAAGGAAATATCACTCCGCCCACAGGGTACCCATAAGAATTTTTTTAAAATCAAAAAATTCTTATGGGAGCCAGTGTTGGCAAACGGGGTGAGCCTGGGAACCCGACAGCAACAGTACGGATATTTCAAGCTATGCTGTCTAGGCGCAGAAGTTTCTCCCGTCTTCCAGACGAGAGAGTGTCAATTCCTAAATCAGTTGTTAGACGGATATTCGTTAGAAGCCTCACGGTTTACGCTAAAAGCACGAATGTTTGTCAATGTCAATTGACGGGCAACCATTAAAATTTTTTTTAGAAGAAAAAATTTTAATGGGAACCCTTGACTATTAGACAGCAATGTTTCATCTTTATTAATCTCTTGTAGGCTGTTTAATCAGTCTGATTCAAAGAAGGTAACAGTCATATAAATAACAGTTCTTAGTAGCCCTTGTGGGTATCATATTCTGGGATTAAGAAGGGAAGACGGCTCAACTACAAACCCCACAAAACTGCTGTGCCCGAGTACTTATAGTCCACCTGGGCTAAATTAGCTTTGGTTAAGAAGAAGAAAAAATTCTTTCCTCTCCCCTCTTCCCCCTCTATATTCTGACTCGGCAATGGATTGTTAAAATCCGGCATTCTCTCGGCTTTTAGCTGCATAGATATGAAGTTTTTTCAAGATGTCTCTATGTCTTGGAATGTATTCAAATATCCGTATTACCTAGTACTCCGCTCTTATTACTTTGCGGGAACAGCTTCCCCCAGCAAACCCTGCTCCGGGAACCCTGCTCCCTCCAGCTTGCCCTCACCCGGCAATGTTGGTGTATGTAACAGGGGGTATTGTATGAATTGAGATGTTGAACTGTTGCAGTGTTAACGCTTTGCGGTACAAGCTTTTCACCTTGCGATCGCACTGCACTAACATAACCACTCCGAATGGGAAAATATCCTATAACAACAAAACCCTATTCGCGCAAAAACAATACTCCCATCGTCAAGATAGAGAATTTAATTCTTTTGGTCTATTGGTTTCATACCAGCAGATATAGTATGATAAATTACCTGAAAGTACACGATACTGAAGTATATTGCATATTTGTTCGCCACATTCAGTACATCAAACCTAAATGCAGCTAAAAGCTTGACAGTTTTAGGGAGGACAAAGTTAAGCAAAAACTTTTCCGCAACTGATATCTTTGGTAATGTAGCGATCGCGAATTATATTAGCCTCAAAATCAGTTTTTCTCTAAGGCATCTTGCAAAAAGTTGATTCAGATTAGTCGGAAACCTGTTATTAAGAAAATTAGTCACGGGAATCATATCTCCAACAGATTTAATTACAAGTGAATCTGAGAGTCTTCCAGTTAAACTTTTAAGTAGTTTCTCCGATTGAATCTCCTGGGATTTTACCAGGATGCGCTAATAAAACTGGCGATAAAACAGTAGCGCTTTGTATTTCATTTAGTTTCTCCGATTGAAGATTTATCTCAGCTAAGGTAGCATTCAATTTGCTTAACCAAAACTTATGAGTAATCGGAAATGGCATGTATAAAATTTGAAATATCTCGGTTTTTGTATCAAATAGTCAGAGATATTGAAGTATAACTCTAAACTCAAATTTTCAACTACCAAGAATAAATTGCGACTTTAACTAACTTTCTCCAAACTTTTTTATCAGTTTGAATATGAGTAGTTCACGGGCACCCATAAGAATTTTTTTAGGAGAAAAAAATTCTTATGGGAACCCTTCACTCGGATATATGTAATAGAAAATTTATCTAGTCGATCCTATGTTTATTTGACATCAAATATAGCGATGCCAATTTGAGTTTATTTTTAATAGATACACCTCGATATCAATTGTGTTTTTAATCTCACCATTAATAGTGTAGTGTCCAAAAATCTAAGAAAAGATAAGAAAATAATAAGAAGAAATTAAAATTAATTTAACCTTAACTAAGTAATTACACAAGTATCAAATATGACTTAGCAAACTTGGTGATTAACTCAATTTTTTTGTTATTTCAAGTACTGATAAATACTTATTCTGGAAATTCGTAGTGCTCTCTCCCCCTATTCCCCGAATAACAGCGCAATAAAACCCAAACTGTAGTGGAAGTATTGCTGTTAACGCTGGGAATTTAGAGAAGAGATGACAAGGAGTGCATTACTTGCAGGGATAGATACTGGGCTGGGTGATGATGGAAGTAGAGCAGGAAATATTGATATTAATGTAACCGGTGCGATCGATCTCGACATCACCGCAACTGCTGCAAATGAACTATTAGTTGGAAATATAGAAATTAATGGAATAGTACAAAACCCCGTAGAAACATCAACTGAATTACCAACAGCACCACTTGAAGGGGAATTTTACGATATATGTCAAGTAAGTGCCGGTGAAAATGCAAGGGAATTTTATTTCGTCGGCACCGGCGGTATCCCACCTAGCCCCTTGGATTTACTTCAGGAGGAGAGTGTTTATGTGGGTTGGGTTTCTCTTGCCGAGGAGTT
>JBCBQE010000307.1:0-7473 GCA_039820385.1 Cyanobacteria bacterium J06635_10 | reverse complement strand
TTTTACTCCTCAAGCGGAGATTTGGAATGGTCGTATGGCAATGATTGGATTTTTAGCGGTTATTTTGATTGAAGTATTTGGTGGCGAAGGTTTTCTACACTTTTGGGATATTGTGTAAAGTTTTACTGTAGTTTTTACCTAAGAACAATTTAAACCTTATTTACGTTAATATGAGCATTTCCATGTCGTTGAAGACAAAGACGACATGGATTTTTTTGTTCTATCTATCGGGGATTGTGACGGTTCGCGAAAAACTGAGAAATTTTTATATTATTCAGTTATGCGATCGCAGTTTACTTATTATTTACATCAACTAGATTTGAAGTAACTAGATATCTTCAAAAAAAGTACAGATTAATATTTCAAGATAATTGGAATTCCGATCGATTGTAAATCAAGACTTTCTCCTCGACTGGCATAGTCAAATGTCAACTCTAATAATGGAGGAGCATTTAGCTCGATTTCTATAATTTATTCTCTTGTTCATGCATATTACTTACAAATCTGAAAATAGTCAATTTCACTATATGTACAAAAAAATACATATAAATTGATGGCAACCATGCAATAATAGCGACATATAGGAGAAAGTATTTTCCCTATTTATACATCTATTTTTCTCAACAAACCTGTTTACCGAGATAAGGGATAAATTTTACATTATTCCCTTTCTCCTTTCTTTTATTGATGTAAAGTAGTATTTCAAAATCGGCGTTGCTGAATCACAATATGAATTATGCGTAAGCTACGCTAAACGCCTTCGGCGTAACGCCATATCCTCGCAGGGGCTTCGCCCCTGCATCGGAATACAACGATTTTTGAGATAATAAACTAACAATCTAATTGAAAGTTCCAGCATTTCTACTGACTTAGAATAACAAAAGGTTTTACGTTTCAATCGTGCTAAGTAATGCCTTAATCTGCTATTTTCTCCTTCTACTCTTGTCATATATGTTTTACTAACAATATGGTCTTCCTGATTAATAAAACATGGATAAACCGGATAACCATCGGTAACATAAAAGTAAGAATTCCACGCCTTAATTCTGAGCCACAATTGTTTAAAAGTCATGGCACGAAGTGCCACACTGCGTGAACAGAACTTCTATCGCCCAAAACCCATCCTAAAATGCCTGAAGTCTTTTGATTGACTACGCTCCACACCCAAATTTTGTTTTTTTTGAACCCACGAAAGTTTCTAATTCATCAACTTCTGTGATTTCTGGTATTTCTGTTGTCTTAGGATTCTCTGGTAGTTGACCAGCGATTTGTTTTACCCATGAAATAACTGTTGTGTGATGTACTTTTTTCACTCTTTCTATTGCACGTTCACGAAGTGTGGCGAAGCCATAAACCAGAACCATTAACGTACATTTCTAGACATTCACGTTTCATTTCATCGCTATAACCTTTTTGATTATGGTACTCAATGAACTGACGACCACAATCAGTGCATATGTAGTTCTGCACTGCTGCTTTCCATTTTTACGGATATGATTTTACTCCGCTGTGGACACTTCATGGAGACTCACCCTAATTCATATTCTCATTATGCAACGCCAATTTTGGGTAATAGATTAATGTCCCGAAGGGACACGCTTCGCTAACGTATTTTTAACCCGGAGAATGATGGTTTAAGTAAGGTAGATCATGTAAAAAATATACTTGTAAACCTTGTATATTAAAGGAATTTACCTTTTGATACGGTTTTGATGGATACATGGTATGCAGTCAATAAATTAATGCTTTATATCGACAGTTTAGATAAAATTTATTATTGTCCATTAAAAACTAATCGTTTGGTTGATGATACTTGTGGTAAAGAAAAATATAAAAATATAAAAAATTTAGAATGGAGTGATGAAGATTTAGAAAGTGGTAAAATAATAAAAATAAAAGGTTTTCCTGCTAATAAAGAAGTGAAACTTTTCCGTGTTACTGTTTCTACCGATAGAACGGATTATGTCGCAACTAACGACTTATCTCAAAGTTCCATAGATGTTGCACTGTCTTGTGTGTAAGATTCGCTGGAAAATAGAGGAGTTTCATAGAGAGATAAAGCAGTTAACTGGTATAGAATCATGTCAATGCCGTAAAGCCCGTCTCCAAAGAAATCATATTGCATGTGCGATGTTGGTTTGGCTAAGGCTAAAAAGTTTAGCCTACAAAACAGGTCTAACTATTTATAAAATAAAGCATCATTTACTTTCAAATTATTTAACCCCCGCAACTAAAACGTCCAGAGGTCTCTATGTCTAGAGTATAGTTTTTTGGGCGGAGGGAAGCTTCGCGCACCATAGAAGAGTGACAGTTGCGTAAGTCCTGATAAAATTAGATATCTATTTTCAATTTAAAGAGACGTAGCACTGCAAAGAGACGTAGCATTGCTACGTCTCTACATTTGGCGATGAATCTACAAAAAACTACTTTTTTTTAGTGGCGATCGCCAACTTTGCACCTTTTACCAATCGCACTTTATCCATAACAGCAACAATTTTCCCGTGATTCACTCCTTCGTCTGCATTCAATATCACCATTAAAGGTTGTTCGGGTTTGACTTTTGCTTTTACCCCGGCTTCCAATTTATCTAAGGTAATCGGTTCCTTATTTAAAAACAACTTCCCTGCTTTATCTACCGTTAGGGTAACTTTTGCTGGTTGAGTCGCGCGCTTCGCGGAAGATGCTTGAGGTAAATTGACTGGTAATCCTTCTTGACGAGTTAAAAACAGCGTTGACATCACAAAAAATGTCAAAATCGCAAATATCACATCAATCATCGGCACAATATTAATTTGTGCTGGTACATCCGCTTCATCTGGTAGACGCATAATTTTTCATTCCTCGCTCGTAATTACGACGGTAAAGCAATTCCAACTCTCCACCATATTCTTGAATTAATGCCATTTGTCTTTGGTACATTGCTCGAAATGCATTGGCAAACATCAGCGTGAAAATTGCCACAATCAAACCCGCAGCGGTGGAAACCAGCGCCTCACTAATACCACCAGTTACATTTGCTGTTTGAGAACCTCCTACATCACCAAGATCCAAAGAAGCGAAAGAAGCAATTAATCCTAAAACAGTACCGAGAAGACCTAATAATGGTGCCAGAGAAATTATAGTATCAAATATATTTTGGAAGCGTTTGAGTAAAGGAATCTCTGCCTGTGCTTCGCTTTCTAATGCCAAACGAAATTCTTCGGGAGTGGGTTCTTCTAATTCCAAAGCCGTGAGAAACATCCGAGCGATAGGTAAATCTGCGTTCTTCCGCAATCCATCAATTGCACTGACAACATTATTACGACGATAGAGATTTAAAACATCTCGCACTACTTTAGTCTGGCGATTATTTATCTTTACCCAAAAACTTATCCTTTCGACAATCAGAGCCAATGCCAATACCGAAAATCCCAACAGTGGTATCATCACTACACCACCTGCCGAGAATAGATTATTTATTCCCATTTAGAGCTTCTCAAATGCATTAATAAAAGTTACTGCTACCGCCTACTGATGCAGATGATAGTAGTTATCAAATTAACTTAAAACACTTGATAATATATGTCAATCATCTAAAAGTATTGAAAATCAAGAAAAATTAAGTCTAAAGATATTTTTACTTTTTTAATAAGCATGCTAAAAGGCTAACATTAAAAATATTAAAACTCTTGAAAGTCCAGTATTATCAATGGCTATAGCTTTTTTTAGCTTCCTTGGATACTTGCTATTGGCAATGTAATTCAAAATGCAAGTTAAGGATTATTTAAACTTACTATTGCAACATATTGTTAAGTAATTATCAATAAAAATTGATTGACTTTTACCCTTAATTATCTTAAACTTAAGGACTAATGCAAATCTATATCAATTACTTTTAAACTATGAGCTTTGCAAGTACAGCGCTACGACAGCGGGAAAAAGAATCGAAAGCTCTAAAAATCTTTTTAGCTTATAGTTTAGCTGGCTCGCTAATATTTCATCTAGCGTTACTGGCTTCGGGTATTGGAAAATATTTATTAAACAGGGTGCCTGATATTGAGGATGAGCCAGTTGAAATAACTTTGCTGGATACTCCTATTGAAGAAATTGAACCAGAACCGAAAGAAGAAGTAAAGCCAAAGCCCAAGCCAGAACCGAAAAAGATAGAGCCGAAACTAGAAAAACCAGAGCCAAAACCCGAACCAAAGCCGGAAATAAAACAACCTATTGACACGAGTCAATTCAAACCCGACTTAAACACCATTCCCAACCAGTCTCCAAGTAGTGGTGGCAGTCCAGCTTCGTCTTTATTTCCGCCGATACCGACACAACCTAGAATTACTCCACAAGCACCACCCGTCGTAAAACAGCCGATTCCTAAAGCAGATCCACGAACCAAGCCAGACATTAAACCATTCAAAGAATTTGAAGAACCAATTTCACCAGTTTTACCTTCTACTCCTCCACTAGCAGCTAAAGTAAAGCCAGTTATTCCAGAACAAAAGCCAGAACCGAAACCAAAACCCGAACCTATTGCTAAAAATAATATCCCGAAACCAATACCTCAACCAGAAATAAGAACACCACCTCCGATCGCTCCTCCGGTAGAACCACCACTACCTGATGAAGATTTAAAAAACTTGCTAGCACAGGAAAGAGATTCGAGAAGAGTAGCGCGAAAATTTTCGACTCCGGTGAATCCTCCCATAGAACCACCAGCACCAGCACCAGAACCTGATGAAGATTTAAAAAACTTGCTGGCACAGGAAAGAGATTCGAGAAGAACAGCGCGGAGTTTTTCAACTCCAGTAAATCCTCCCATAGAACCACCAGCACCAGCACCAGAACCTGATGAAGGTTTGAAAGATTTGCTGGCACAGGAAAGAGATTCTAGAAGCACAGCGCGGAGTTTTTCAAATCCTGTCCCTGCTCCTGTTGAACCACCAGCATCAACTCCACAAGACAGTGGAGAATTGAGAGATACTCTTTCGGGAATTAGAGAAAGTCGAGATACCAATATTAGTAGCAATAATACAGCACCATCTTTACCCGATACTTCTGATATTGGTGGAAATAGCAATAATGCTCCTAGAAGAAGAAGGAGAAATTTTGGAGGTAATGTTGCTGCCGCACCTACTAATACTACCGATAGTGGATCTGGTAATGGCTTGGGCAACAGTAGTGGTGATTCAGTTGGTGACGGTGACGGAAGTGCCGCTTGTGTTAGATGTCGCAGAAGTTATCCATCTTGGGCAAGAAATAAAGGAATTCAAGGAACCATAACGGTTTCTGTAAATGCTGATGCTCAAGGTAATGTTACTGACGTGCAGTTGGTTAGTGGTAGCGGAAACAGTAGGTTAGATAAATATCATATGAGAATGGCGCGTAAGTGGAAACTCAAACGTAGTTCCAATGGCAGACAAGGAGTGACAATTATAACTAGATACGAGCTTCAATAATAAATATATGACACACATATCTCAAATTTGAAATTGGCCTTATTAATCACAAGATTCTTCTGCACAGAAAAAATGGTTCATAATCTAAAATTTTTATTAATCATTTTCAGTATCATAATCTGGGACAATCGTTTCTACATTCCGCAATCGGGGAACAAAGAATCCGCTCACACCAATCAAAAATAAACTAACAGAAGACATTACATACAAAATCGCCATTCCTGCACCTTTTCCAGTACCAAATAAATTACCGAATAAGGGAACAAAATTACCACCTGGCATCATAGCAGGTTCAAAAACATGGTCGGCAAGCAAAGCAGCAATAAATACAGCAATTGCTGAAACAATTTGTCGGATAATAGACTCGCTAGCAAAAACTCGTCCTTGCACATCCGGTTTAACTTTACTCAACAATATAGCCTTAGAAGAACTTTCCAACATGGGAAAATTGAGAGAGGAACAAAATTGAGCGGGTAGCCAAATCATTAACCCTTGTCCCAAAGCAAATATCGTTTTACTGACTCCAGCACCCATCATTCCCAACAGAAAGCCATTAATCCGCCGTTTTTCTCCACCCCAAATACTCAAAAGTACAGTTCCCGTTACTCCTCCCAATCCAGCCGCAGAGGAAATACTACCTAATATCCTGGTGTCATTATTGGTACGTGCCAAAATCATCGGTGAGTGTAAGGTTGCACCGATGTCATGGGCAAACCAAAATAAAGAGCCAAAAGTAATCACAGCTAAAAGGCTTGGATTTTTGATCAGATAGCGAAAACCAAAAATAATTTCTTGTAAAAAGCCGATACTTTCCTCAGATTGAGTTATTACTTTTGGTTGAGGAATACGTACCTTCAAAATAGTTGCAATTGCAATCGTGAAACTAATAAAATCAATTAATAAGATGCCACCCAAATTTACTATGTAATAGAGAAAACCTGCTAATGCAGGGGCAATGATTACTGAACCGTAATGAATTGCAGAATTCATGCTAGTAGCCCGCGTGTAATGTTGTTTGGGTACTAACATGGAAATTGAGGAGGAATAAGCCAGGGCTTGAACTTCACTAAAAGCTCCGTTTACCGTACCAGCTGCGTAAATATGCCATATTTGTAATTGGTCAGTTAAATACAAATAGCCAATAATGATAGTAGATATTGCTGCTACGCAATCAGCAATTATCAACAAAAATTTTCGATTTATACGGTCTACAATGAATCCTGACACCAAGGTAATTAAAATACTAGGAATCAGTTCAAAAAAACTCAATAAAGCAATTGTAGTTACCTGATTTGTCAGCTCCCATGCCCAAATTTTGATGGCAAAATAGGTCATATAACTGCCAATAGTTGATATAAACTGACCAAACCAAATAATTATGAAAGGACGCAGGTGTTTAGGGATTTTTTGTTTTGTCATTAAAATAATTATAGAGTTTAATTTTTGATATTTTTATCATTCAATAAAAAATTTTCTAAGTCATCTAAAATTGCATTTGCTGATAGAAGATTGCCAAATATCCAGTAACTTGAATCAACAGTATATACTCGGTTATTTTGTACAACATTTAGCTTTTGCCATAAAGAACTATTTTGGTATTTCTGGAAGTTTTCTTCTGCTTTAGAGTCTAATGCTGCAAATAAAATATCTGCATCAAGTAAATCTATACGTTCTAAGCTTACCGATACATAAGAGTAGCCTGAAGTGTTAGTAATTTGAGTTTGTTTTTCTGGAATAGATAGTCCGACTTCTGAGATTACACTAACAGGAAATGAGAATTGGTTGCGAAATTCTGGGGCTATTCCGGGTGCATAAAAGCGGCTGATAGTAACTGTTTTTATATTATCTTTATCCTTCAACCTCGTGCGTAATTCTTGAACTCGTTGCTGATATTCATTTAATAATTGTTGTACTTGTTTGCTTTTACCTGTGATTTCACCAACACGCACTAAAGCATCTTTCCAAGCATTGTGGGCATAATCAATTCCAACTGTCGGAGCAACATTATTAAATGAATATCAGCAACGAGTTCAAG
>JBCBQE010000306.1:0-7476 GCA_039820385.1 Cyanobacteria bacterium J06635_10 | reverse complement strand
TGCTTTAGCTTTATCTCAAAATAGCAATCCAAATCAACCCAAAGCCAACTTTAACAAAAATAATTCTTGCCATCCTCGTTACCAGTGCAAAAATCATTCTGAATATATTGCTCGCTTTGCTTTAGCACCTTATTTAGAAACATCTGTTGTAAGTATATAGTTTCTTGTTTTTATTTTGGAGTGATTAGTTTTTTATTAGTAAGTAAGTCGGCACAAATAAACTGAGGTATGTTACAAAATGTAAATTACCCTCAAACCCTGACTCCTATTCCTTATTCTCTTATCCGGCATTACTATTTTCAAAACTAACCTAATTAAAATCAGGGCGATCGCTCCAATAAATCCTTTGTTATCTTACTATTTCACCGAAAAATATGCAAATTCAGATGATTGGGCACGCATCCATCTTTGTTGAAACAAAGGATGCCAGAATATTAATGGATCCAGTTTTATGGGATCCCTTTTGTGAAGGATTAAATGAAACTTGTCCCAAACGAGAAGTGATTGCAGAAAAATTGCCTGAATATGATTTTCTGGTTATTTCTCATCAACATTTAGACCATTTCGATCTACGTACCCTTGCCTATCTTCCTAAAAACGTTGATGTCATAATTCCTAAAGATACTCTCATTGCCGATAGTTTGCGTCAACTTGGTTATTCACATATCTATACATTGGGGGACTTTCAAAAAATCAGAATCGGTTCTACGACTCTGATGACTACTCGTTCTGAAGTAAGAGTACCTGAATTTGGTATGGTTTTTGCTGATTCATCAGGAGTATTTTGGAATACTGTAGACACATATTTTGCACCTCATACAATTCAAATTGTTAAAAACAATTATCCTCAAATTGATTTTTTACTAAGTACTTGGCACATTAGCTTAGAAACAAATTATCAATGTAATAAAAATATTTCGTTCCCATTTGAATTATATGGACAATTAATGAATTTAATTCAATTAATTGAACCAAAAGCAATAGCACCAGGAGCACAAGGCTGGAAATATATCAAAGAAGCAGCATGGCAAAATCAAATCGTATTTCCAGTGACGCGAGAACGTTTTTGTCATGACATCAAGCAAACTTTAACAGAAATAGGTGATAATATTTTTGTATTAGATCCAGGTGATATTTTTACATTAAATCAGGGAGAATATCACTTAGAATTAAACAGATGCGATTATGTCAAAAAAATTATCGACGATAGAGAATGTCTGGAATTCACACCAGTAAAAGTAGGAGCAAATTTCATCGACTCGAATCCAGAGAAATATGACACTTTCTCGATGAAACAGGCAATAGATAAAGCATTGAAGGTAGAATTATCTAATTTCATTAACGAACATAAACAAAACTTATTTTTTAATCATCAACGCTGGCATGTAATTTATCAACTAGAAATTATCTATCCAGAAAAAAGTGAAACATGGCATATTGATTTCTCTACATCAGAAATTCAAGTTACAGAAGGACGAAATCCTTTAGCTAATTTATTTAGTTATATAACTGCTTCTGGTTTCTACAATATTATTCAGAAAAAAAGAGATTGGGATTATCTTTATTGTAGCGGTGAATATCGCAATTTTCATAAAGTTTATTCTCTAACTAATTTAGGAATTTTGACTCCGCCAGAAAACACTTTATTAGATCCAATTACCTTAAAGTATTCTTCCACATATGTTGCCGGAGAGAATATCAAATCTGAATTATCAAAAATGATAGAATCTCATCAAATATCATCTATTGATAACTCAGAAATAGAGTCAGATTATCGCCCTATGTTGAACTTAGGTAATATTTTAATTAAGGTGAAACAAAATAAGCAAGAGAAACAAGTTTTATAATTAAAATGAATCAGCATCCTTTTAGGTAATACCCTGTAAGGGTATCGCTACAATGACAAATTTTGCCTCCGCAAGCTTAGCTTGTGTAGCCCCAGGCTTAAGCCTGAGGGCTTTTTTAAATGTAGGGGATGCTTTTTATATAGCGAATTTCACTTGGGTGCAATACACGAAACTACCCCCTTCCCCTCTCCTTACTAAGGAGAGGGGTGCTCGGAGAGCGGGGGTGAGGTAAAATTTGTATTCTAGTCAACTGAAGACTGCTATATTTACTTTATTTCTATTTGGCTTAAAGCTCGATAAATATGATTTGCGATATCATTAGAAGCCAATTCTTCCAATGTTAGCTGACAAAGAGTTACCAACATTTTTGTATCATCAATTTTATTTACTTCCTCAACTTCAAAATTTTTCAGGTTTTTAGCTGCATGAAAAACAAGCTTTTTTAAAATATGAAAACTTCCTTCAGACAGACGATTTCGGTAATTTTCTAATCTACCTCCTTGACGGTAACTAGGAAATAATTCCAAACCCATAAAATTTAAAAACCAATCTTCTCGATAATTTCCAACAGCAGCACAAATTCCTCGATAATCAGCGATAAATTCATCTAATAAGTTATTTCGCATTACGCCAAATAAACGTTTAGTAAAATAATGAGTACACTCATGTTCTAAACGAATAATCAGTGATTTTTTTTGCCATTCTGCCTCAGATATTCCTAATTTTTCTGCTGAAACATTACTGTAATAACCTTGGCTTAAAATGATAAATCTATCCTGATACAGTTCTTTACTCGGAATCAGCTGACGAAACTCATTATTCCAATCAGCTTCTGTGTAGTTGGGATTATTTGCTTCCCATTGTTGTTTATATCGACGAATTCTATCCCAATTATTAAAACCACCTACCATACAAGCTCCCATAGAATCAGGAACTTCTTTTGGTTGATTACGCATTGTTAGAGCTTGCACCAAAGAAATAAAATCCGCACGATTACCTGCAATAATGACGGGTATCTCTCCAGCTATGCTAGGATGCACAATTAGTTGTAATTTTTCTGGTTCCTGCAACACCAAACCAGGATTTTCATCAATATTATCAACTACTATTCCTTTACGAGTCGCAGCTTGATAAGCAGGTGTTTGACTTATTCCTTCTGATATAGGAAAACTCAATTGTACAAGCTTCTGTTTTAAAGTTGGAAAAACACCTATGTTTTGTGCTTCTTCAACATAGCTTTTCCAAGTGCTAATATGAGGTTCCGATGGAAGTGGAAAATTTATTGTTTTTGTCAAATTTGAACTTTCAAACACATTTTCATTGTAAGCAAGTAGCTCTTCAACTTCCGTACTATTAGCTCCATAACTAGCAAGAAATTCTGCTCTAAAATTTTGCGATCGCATAAATTATTATCCTGATAAAAAAAATTCTGGAACTGTGTAACACAGTCAAAGGTACGGATGTATTTATAAGACTTTTTTTTACGGTATCGATCAGTAAATTATCTTAAAAACTTATCTAGTAGTTTGGCAAGTCAACTATGCGGGGTGTATGGTAAAGTTTTTTCTCCCCCCATCTCCCCATCTCTATCTCCACCCGTCAATATTGGCTTGTTAGACTACTAGGGCGGGAAAGCCCATTATTGACCTAAATGTAATCTTGGTTTGCGTCTGACATAGATTCTCTTTCTCATTAGTTAAGAGAAATGATGGTAGCATGCTTTTTGCTTCCCCTACTAATACTCAAACAAGAGTGGAGGTAAGCAGGGGAATCTGAGCAGAGGGAGAAAGAAATGTAGTATGCAATAAACCCGGCAAATTTATCTTGCTCGACTGCTAGAATTGTATTTATCAACACCCTGTTAGATAAAATCATCCAAGGTGTATTTTTGATGATATTCAGGAAGAATACTATATGTAGGACCATGAATATCAATTTCACCAAATGAAAAATAGAATACTGGACGAATACTGTTCATTGTTGTGTTTTCGGTTCCCGCATGATGCAGCCGACTATCCATCAATACACTTGAGCCAGGGGGTAATATCATTTTTTGCGGAGGTTTATTGTTAATTTGTTTTCCGAGATTTTCGATTTGTTTACTCTCTATCTTGTGGCTCCCTGGAGCTACAACTAGGGGAGCGCACTGTTCGTCTATATCAAACAAATTAACAAAAATACTTACGAGTTTTCGATCCAGATGGTTTTGATCTTGATGAAGTTGTTGGGGTTTAGCTCCGGGAAATACGCATATAGAGCTAAATTCGGCTAAATAACGCATCTTGTGTTCGGGGAGAAAAGAATTTAGAACAGGTAAATATTCCTTTAAGATCGTTTTCATTACCCAAGTAGTTATATCGGATAACTTAAGGGGGGCATGGATTCTCATACTAGGGCTGTGTATGTAGTCGAAGGCTGCATTTTTCCAGGTTTCTAGAATTTCCCCAAAAACTCCTTGGCATACAGGAGGCAGAATCACTTTTTCTTTGACTAAAAATCCATCTGTATCGAACTGTTCGTTATCTGTAGCTAAGGAATTGGGTAGATTTTCTTGAGTCTCTATGACTGAATTTTGAGTCACAAAGAATTGTTTCTTGTTTTGAGTGGATGTTTTTTTAGTGGCTTCAAATTCTCTCCAGAGTGATGGATGAATCACCATATTTTCGCTTCTGCCGGAGCCGAGAGAATGATTTGCAGTAATAGAGATATCGTAAGAGACACTCCAACGACTCATTTCACCTAAATACGCATTGACTTCATGAAAAAGTCTAGAGGGGAATAGCACAAGCATTTTAGGTATCGGTTTTAATCCATATAAATTCTTTGAAACTTTCCCAGGCGATTTGTCATAGACACTACCTCGTATTAGCGGCTCCGCAGGATTGTGGAAAATGAGTTCTCCACCCGATTTGGGTTCTGTTTGCAGATAAAAAACAGCACTCAGAGTTGCATTGGGATGATTGTGGTTACTGATATTTCCTTTAGTTCTTGTAATCACCGGCCAAGATTTTTGGTGAAACAGTGAAAGTTGATCGTATTTAATCTTGCTCGCTTCGAGATATTCCAACACGAAAGCTTCAACTTCACTGGTTAACCAATCAAATTCTCTTACCTGATGTATTGTTCCTATTCCAAGGCGATCGCCTGTTGTTAATTCATCTTCAGCTTCTGGGTGCTCCTGTTTTTCTTTCGCATTAGCAGAAGTTGATTCATCTAATATTCTCATGTAATCCAGCATGCCTTGCATTTCATCGTTGCTTGGATTCAACATCTTTCTGGCAATCCCGGTTGAGAATGTTTCTCGAAATTGAATGTCGTAGTTTTGCTCAAGACTCAATATCATGATTTACTCGCAATGTCTTCAGTAAACTAGTATACTCTCATTCAAAAATCTCTCAAGGGAGACAAACTGATGTTAAACCAGATATAGCAAGCTTTTTAGCCCAATTAACATCAAAAATATTTTTTGGTTGTTAGCTTGTAAAGTTCGAGGAGAACTTCGTAGTAATACTTAAGCAGCAACAGGTTGTTCTTCAGAACTAATCAAATTGGCATAGTACCCCTCCATTGCCCACAATTCTTCATGGGTACCACGTTGCACTATCTTACCCTTGTCCATGACAATAATCTCATCGCAATCTCTAATAGTACTTAAACGGTGAGCAACAATAATACAAGTACATCCGCGACGACGGATGTTTTGGTCAATTATTTTCTCTGATTCCGTATCTAAAGCACTGGTAGCTTCATCCATTATTAAAATAGAAGGATTATTCACCAATGCACGGGCAATTTCTAATCTCTGTCTTTGTCCTCCACTTAAATTTGCTGCACCTTCCATCAATTCACCATTATATCCACCAGGTAATGCCACAACAACATCATGAATAGCACCATCCATACAAGCTTTGACTAGCTGTCCATCTGGTATTGTTCCATCCCACAAAGTTAAATTGTCTCGTACTGTTCCCTCAAAAAGTAAAATCTCTTGCTCAATATATGCCAGTGAATTAGTAATAGCTGAGCGAGGAATTTCTGAGCGGGATTTTCCATCAAAGAGAATTTCTCCTTCCCAATATTGATAAAGACCTGCGATAATTTTGGCAACAGTAGATTTACCGGAACCACTACCGCCAACCAAAGCAACTCTTTGTCCTGGCTGGAGTGTAAAATTAAAGTTTTCAATTAAAGGTGCTTCCACATGACTGTAGCCAAAGGTAATATTTTTTAATTCGACTTTGCCTTTAAGACGATATGTAGAATTTGGCGATGCTAATTGTTTCGGTTCTGATGGAGTAATATTCTTTAATTGAGGGTCTATTGGATTATTTAAAACGTCATCAAGACGGTTAATATCTCCTTCTAGTTCCTGCAAATCTCCAGCAAAAGAAACGAGGGTATTTACAGGGTCTTGAAAACTATCCATTAAGCTTTGAAACGCCACTAGCATTCCAATGCTAATGTAACCATTCATTACTCGTAAACCTCCAATACCTAATATTAACATTGAAGTTAAAGATGTTAATAATGGAGGTAAAATTCCTAAAGTTTGATTAGCAACTGCGAGTTCTTGTTGTGAATTAATACCTTTAGCATAATAACCAGCCCATCTAGCAAAGAAATCGGATTCTAATGCTCCTGATTTAATCGTTTCCATGCTGAGTAGTCCGGCAATTTCTGTACCTGCAACTTTACCCAAATCTTGAGCTAACCTCATATTGGCATCTACCCGCTGACGAGATACCATCTGCAAAGTAACGATATTTACTACAGCAAAAAATATGCCAATTATCGTCAGAATCCAGTCATAAGTAAACATGACAATGGCATAAAATATTAGCATTACTGTATCAATTGCAGTAATAGCTAATTTCCCCGAAAGTATTTCCCCTACTTTATCATTTATACTAACTCGATTTCCAATTTCACCGGCAAATCTTTGAGCATAAAAACTTGATGGTAGTCGTAGGATATGCCAAAAAAAACGACTGGTCATTCCTACAGATAATTTAATTTTTAACTTACGTAAATAGCGTTTTTGTAGAAAATTTAAACCAACCTGGAGTAAGGCTGTAAATCCCATTGCTAATAGCAATGGTCGCAGCCAACTTGACCTTTGTTCTATAATAATACTATCTACAAAAACCTGATTAAAAACTGGTATTGCCAATCCAGGAACTACAAGTAAAAAACCGGATAACACACAGTAGATAATTGCTGTAAAAGAACTTTTTAATCGGTCAACCAGAGATAAAATTAAACTTGGCTTTCGTCCTCCTTTTTTAAATTCATCCCCTGGGCTTAAAACTAAAACTACACCAGTATAAGCCTCATCAAACTCTTGTAAAGATACGCTACGAGGACCTGTTGCTGGGTCATTTAAATAAACTCGTTCATTAACAAAACCTTCAACAACTAGAAAATGATTAAAGTTCCAAAAAACAATGAACGGTGGTTCTATTTCTAACAAACTGCTAAGTTCTCTTTTATAACCTTTAGCCTTCATATCATAACGTCTGGCAGCTTTGAGAACATTAGAAGCTTTACTACCATCACGAGACACCCCACACTCTTGTCTTAATTCTGGTAATGGTACTATACGGCGATAATAACTAAGAATTATTCCTAA
>JBCBQE010000305.1:0-7480 GCA_039820385.1 Cyanobacteria bacterium J06635_10 | reverse complement strand
AAAATGATCTACCTTGAATAAAATTCGGAATGGTAGCCTTGCCCATAGATTTACCCGGTAAAGTAGAGTGCGTGAGCAGTAAATGCTACTGGTAAGAATGACTCACTCAATCACACGCATTTTACCGCGCTTCAGGTCAAAAATGCCATAGTTGACCAGCAACAGGAAATTTTTGGCGAACGTTCTAATGTTGAGCTTTATTCACCAGATTTACGGATTAATGTACATATCCGTGGTGATTTTTGTACCGTTAGCCTTGATAGTTCCGGTAGTAGTTTACACCGTCGAGGCTACCGCCCTGCGGTTGGAGCTGCACCACTAAAGGAATCTCTGGCGGCTGCTTTAATTCAACTTTCAGGTTGGCAGTCAGAACAAATGTTCTACGATCCGCTTTGTGGCTCTGGTACTTTACCAATAGAAGCTTGTTTAAAGTCGCTTAATATCGCACCTGGTTTGTTTCGGGAGTCTTTTGGTTTTGAAACCTGGCGCGATTTTGACTTGTCGCTTTTGGAAAAGTTAATCGCAGAAGCCCAAGCTTGCCAACTAGATACACTTCCAGCATCGATTTGGGGGAGTGACAATAATGAAGATGTCATCGAGCAAGCAAACATAAATGCCACAAACAGCGGTGTTGAGAATCATATTTGGTTTTCTCAGATGGAGCTTGCCGATGTTACCGCACCCGCTGAAAGTGGGGTTTTATTTTGCAATCCACCTTATGGAGAGCGTTTGGGGAAAGATAGGGATTTAGGATCTTTTTACAAGCTTTTGGGTGACGTGATGAAACAACGCTTCAAAGGTTGGACTGCATTTATATTGAGTGGTAATAAGGAATTGGCTAAATATATTGGCTTAAAATCATCCCAGCGAATTGCGGTATATAACGGCACTTTGCCCTGTCAGTTGATGAAGTATGAGTTGTATTAGAAATATTAGGATTTTAACCTAGAGGAAATTAGGCGCTATTCGGAGCGCAGAGTTTTAAACTCATTACTCATTACGTCTTCCATTCCCTATTCCTGATTCAATTTTTGTAATAATTGATTAATTTCTTCCGCTTTTTCTGGTTGACGCTTTTGTAATACTTCTTTAGCTAAACCCAAGTATTCAATCGCAACTTGAGGCTTATCTCGATCCATGTAAATTCGACTCAAACGTAAATAAGCATCAGCCTTTTTAGGTGCGCGGGTAATCACTTCTTGATATTTTTCAATAGCTTCTTCTACTTTTCCTTGTTTCAACAAACTATCACCTAACAATAAACGAACTACATCGTTAGTAGAATTGATAGAAGTTACTTGACGAAAAACAGCTTCTGCGTTTTGATAATCTTTTTCCTGGAAAAATTTAAGTCCTTTTTGAAATAAATTAGAAGTAATTAAAGTCTTCCACGCAAAATAAACTAGTTAGAGTCGATGGGAGCTATTACGCTCCGCACCTCTCCTTCAGAACCGTGCGTACCCATTTCTGTGTACACGGCTCCTAGATATTCTTAGCTTTCGCTTTTGCTCATGTGCGTGTATTGATGGCATGATTGGTGAATCATTTCAAGATTTTTGGTTTTCCAATTGTCATGATTGCCATCTATATGATGTAGGTGGATATCTTCACCAGGAAGAAATCGCATCCCACATCTTGCACAAGTATGGTTTTGCTTCTTTAGAAGCTTGGCTGAAGTTCCATCGTGTAGCTTGGATTCCCTTTGACTCCAATAGATTAAATCTCCGTCATAAGGTGATTTTTCGCCTTTAACATTGACGAATCTATTTTCGGAGTAACTAACGGTTGGAAAAGCTTTCTTCACTAGTGATTCAGCTTTATAGCGGTTAATTGTTTTTTGCTTATTGAAAACCGTAAAGGCTCTTTTCGCAGGAAACCATAAAGAATCCCTCACATTACTCATGTCACAATATCGATGGTAGTTTCGCCATCCTCTTATGATTGGTGCTAGTTTAGACGCTTTAACTTCAGCCCCATAATTAGAACTGTTGACGATGGTTTTTACTTTCTCACGCATAGCTTCAAAGTTCTCCTTAGATGGAGTACTGCGAAACTTACCGTTTGTCTGGACTTTAAAGTTCCATCCTAGAAAGTTGAATCCGTCTGTCGTAGCTGTTACTTTTGTCTTTTCTTTGCTAATTTCCATACCTCGTTCCGCTAAGAACTCGGATACTTTGATAAGTACTTTTTCCGCATCATCTTGTGGCTTGAGGAAAAATATCATATCATCTGCATAACGGATGCTTGGATGTATGTCCTCTATTCCATTTAGTGCAACGTTTGCTAACAATGGACTTACGACACCGCCTTGAGGAGTTCCTTGTTCGGGGAAACTTGGGTTAGTTCCTGCCTTTAAACAGCGGAATATTCCAAGTTTTACTCCTGAAGGTGATATTAGTTTATCCATGATTGACTTGTGGCTAATTCGGTCAAAACATTTGCTAATGTCTAATTCGATTACTCGCTTATTAATACCGTTTTTGTCAGACTTTAGATTAATTTGCATAATCTTCTGAGCATCTTGAGTACATCTTCCCGGTCTGAAGCCGTAGCTTCTAGCGTGAAAGGTGGCTTCATGAGCAGGTTCAAGCGCGTATTTCACTAGACATTGCCATGCTCTATCCGAGATTGTTGGCACCTTTAAGATACGAGTTTTCCCATTCTTTTTAGGGATTGGTACTTCCCGTAACCCTTGATGACTCCAATCGTTAACCATAGAAAGTTTGTTAAGCAATTCAAAGCGTTCCTTGAATGTTAAAGCTTTCTTTCCGTCAATACCCGCCGTTTTCCGTCCTTTATTAAGTTGGGTTACTTGGCGGATTGCTAACAACTTCGCTGATGTGGATTTCAGAACCAGCTTTTGAAGAGACTTAGCACGAGCTATGTCACCATTTCTAATAGCTTTGAATATTCTTTTTTGTAAGCGGAATAAGTTCTTACGGAATTTCTTCCACGGTAACTTTCTCCAAGATTCACTAGTATTATTACTGTGCCTAATCATGCTTTACTCCAATGAATATTTTCTGAATACCCGACAGCAGTTTCCGCTGTCATCCTACCCACTGTAAGGAATTCGGCTCAACCTAGCTTACTGAAGTTTCGACTACTCTTCAGACCTTAACAGTGTTTTTACTCGTTCCGTTACAAAGATACTTTCTTATGAAAGCTTTTCTGAAACTTAGGGCGGTTCATTTTGCCTAACATCTCCCCAGGATTGCATTTGTCCGCCTTAGAACAATGCGGGAATAAATGATGTTGAAATCCACATTTGTTATTCAGGTTGTGGTTTGTATTTAAGACACTTTTCTAGAACCAATTTTACCCGTATTTCATCCCCGTTAGCGCCAGTGTTGTTACCTGCTTGTTTTTACAACTGATTGCGCCGCTGTTACCAGCTTCACTCCTTAGCAAGGTTGTTACTAATCGGTGTGGTCAGGTAGGGAGTCACGTCATCCCGGACGGGTGGGGCTTTCACCCACATCTCTGAAACAGTTATAGATATATGGGATAACCCATGTATCTACCTAACTCATACCCCTCTAGTTTCTAGAGGCTCCTAGTTAGAACGAGCCGCACAAAGCGTAATACTCGAAACAACTATAATAACGGGAACAATAGTATTTAATTGCAAGTTTTCTAACATCAAAACAAATTAATAGTAATATCTGCTTCGATAAATTTTACTACATCCAGTACTTAAAAATCCTCGTTTGAAATCTGCTGCGAATTTAACTACACACTCCCCCTGCTCCCCCTGCTACCCTCAATCAACGATCGTTAAGAGTATAGCGGGATAGGAGTATCTGTACTAGGACATAACTCCCCTAGAGGAGGGGAGATAATAAACAACTTACTCGAGAGCTAAATAAGCCTTTAAAGCTTCATTCACCAATTCTGTCATCGGTTTACCTCTCACTTCGGATGTTTGTTTGAGTTTGCTATAAACATCATCTCTCACGGTAATTCGATGTCTTAATTTCTTGGCAATAGTAGTATTATTCTTTGCTGCTAACTGAAGCTGACTTTCTTCAGTAACGGATGCTGAACCATTGTTATTATCCGATAATCCAGGAGCTACTGTTTTAGCTTGGTAATTTGCAGTATATTCGCGAATCGCACCAAATCCGACTCGGTTGCAAAAGTCACCAAAACTTTCAGAAGTTTCACGGGACTCTTTAAAGTAAACAAACATCGGTTCTAGCTGCATTTCCAATTCGTCAGCTTTCAACTTTTGCATGTAAGGTTGTGCTAACCGAGTTTGATTTGGCGAACCTCCCAACCACAGTTGATAAGCATTGGGAGCGCTACCAACGAAACCCAATTCTGCCATGTAGGGACGAGCGCAACCGTTTGGACAACCAGTCATCCTTACCACAAAATGTTCTTCTTGTAAACCTACTTGATTTAAAAGGGTGCGAATCCGCTCTAAAATGCCGGGAATTGCTCGTTCCGATTCGGCGATCGCCAATCCGCAGGTAGGAAGTGCGGGACAAGCCATTGCATAGCGTACTAATGGTTCAATTGTTTTCGGGTCGCTATTGATACCATGATTTTGCAGAATTTCTTCGATGGCTGGTTTTTTATCGGGTTCGATATCGCAGAAAATCAGGTTGTGGTTGGCGGTAAGGCGAATATCTAAGTTGAATTGTTCGACAATTTTCCGTAATGCGGTTTTGAGTTGAAAGGAGCCTTCGTCTTTAACTCTACCGTTATCGATGGAAATACCTAAAAATAGCTTTCCATCTCCTTGTTCGTTCCAACCTAGGTAGTCTTGATATTTAAATTCAGGTAATTCCTTAAAAGGTTCTACCGATTTACCAAAATATTCTTCCACCTGGGAGCGGAACTTTTCTACACCCCAATCATGGATTAAATATTTTAAACGAGCATGTCGCCTTTGAGTGCGATCGCCGTAATCTCTTTGAGTAGCGACAATGGCTTTTACTAAATCGAAAACGTCTGATTTTGATACGTAACAAATCTCATCAGCTTTTCTAGCAAAGGTTTCTTCTTTATTATGAGTTCTTCCTAAACCACCGCCAGCAAAGACATTGAATCCTTCCAACTCAGAATTTTCATTAGTAATTACCACCAACGATAAATCTTGAGTATAAAGGTCAATGCTATTATCACCGGGTACCGTGACGCTTATTTTAAACTTGCGCGGCATATATTGGGTACCGTAAATGGGTTCTTCGGGTGAATCGTGAAAAACAGTTCCCGTACCGTTACGTTGACGCGCAGCTTTTACCTCGGGACTTTCTTCCCCACTGATGGCTTTTTCACCATCTAACCAAATTTCATAATAAGCGCCAGTTTGCGGCGTGAGTAAATCGGCTATCTTTGTTGCGTATTCGTAAGCGTATTGATATTCAGGTTTATTCTTAAAAGGAGCAGGAGGTGCCATGACATTGCGGTTCAAGTCTCCACAGGCACCCAAAGTGGAACCCATGCTTTTAACAATCGCCGCGATCGTTGATTTGAGATTTTTCTTTAAAATTCCATGCAACTGGAAACCTTGACGAGTAGTTACCCGCATTGTGTGGTTTCCATAATCATTTGAGAGCTTATCTAAAGTTAAATACAACTGAGGTGGAATGAAACCCCCCGGATTCCGGGTTCGCAGCATCATTTGATAATCTTTTTCTTGCCCAGCGACGCGATTATCGCGATTATCTTGTTGATAAGAACCGTGAAACTTGAGAATTTGTATAGCTTCTTCACTAAAATGAGTTGTATCTTCGAGAATCTCAGTTGCTACAGGTTCACGTAAAAAATTGCTGCGTTCTTTGATTCCTTCAAGTTTAGAAAGTTTACGATTTGTGGTTTCGGGAGGAGCAGACTTAACCATTGCAGTGGTATTGTGTTCTCGATAGGGCTTCACAGGCACCCATAAGAATTTTTTATCAGAAAAAAATTCTTATGGGAACCCTTCACATATTGCCGAGGCGCTACTTAATCGGTGTTTCAATTACCAATTACTGTTTCAATGACTTTAAGTAAGATACCACCTTCATCTTGAATACCAATTTTACTTTAAAAAAGTTAAAGGTGTTTGATAAAAGCCGATCGCTATTACTGATTACTGGTCACTGATAAAGATGCATCCCTTCGGCTAAGTACATTCCACGGTATTCCGGTCGGAATTTAGAGGAATATTTTAATTTTATCATGCCCAAAACCCCGATTTGCGATTGAAGCAACACTTAACAAACCGGGTATTTATGGAGTTGGGAGTGAGGAGTGAGGAGTGATGAGTTGAGTAGTTAAATAAAAAAACTCAGTTTCTCGATCGCAATCCCGCTTTTTATGGCGAGATTTTCGGAGAAACTGGTTTTTTTAAAAAAGCTATCCACCGGGTTATTCAAGGTTAGGTAAATGCTGTCCCTAGTCGAGAATACTCTCATGAGTATAATCTAGAGTTTAATTACAATCATATTGCCCGCTACCATTTGTGGCGGGTGTTGTGTTTGTTGACTGGCCCCGTCCATGGGAAGCTTTGATAGATTAGAAGCTAAAACCTAAGCCAGCACCAACATTAACAGGCATTGCATCGCTATTCTCGAAGCCATCAAGTGACACGGTAGCATTACTGTAAACAACAACGCCTTTCTTAACTTGAGATTCAACACCAACACTTGCAGTTACTGAATCGTTGTTACCTAGAGGAGATGATTGACCATCTTGTTCTACGAAGCAGTAACCAACAGCACCATATAGATTAGTACCCTTTTTTATACCTAGATCGGCGGAAACTTCAGGGTTGATACAGGTTGCATCGTTGTTCCACAAAACCTTGGTACGCGCGGATATTGGAGTACCTTGAATCTTCAAACGACCTTGGACATTACCGCCAACATTAGCAGCATCGTTTTGCTGTCCACCGTTGGTTACCTGTCCGCCAATGCCACCACCAACATAGCTCTCATGAAAACCTTTTCTAGGCTGTGCGTGAGCCTCACCAGCAGATAAAACAGCAGGAGCGATCAATAAAGAGGATAAAGCTGAAATTGTCAGACAGGACTTAATAAATCGTTTCATATTTGTCACCAACTATAGTAGAGGGTACTTTTACATTTATTGTCGAAAAATAATTTAAAAGGTTCCAATTTTTTTTTGCATAAATTGTTAATTTGTTACCTCAAACTCTGGAATTACTCGTATATAAATATTTTTAGTCATATTCGGTTATTTTTTTAGAGAAGAATAACTTTTATATGACTGATAATTCTAAAAAATGTTTCCAAAAATAAATCAAAAGAATATTCTGGTAGACTCTTTACGATCTGTCACTGTAGGAGATTTATGAAGCAGTAATTTGAGATAGCAAAAACTTAATTATTTATGTTATTTTTTGAATTTATTTTCTGTAAATGACATTTATCTTGAGATGTAAACTTTTTTAATCTTATAGGAATCGGGAAGAAGTAAGAAGTAAGAAGTAAGAAGTAAGAAGTAAAACTTTATGTTGGTAATAACC
>JBCBQE010000304.1:0-7482 GCA_039820385.1 Cyanobacteria bacterium J06635_10 | reverse complement strand
ATCAATATTCAAGTATTTTTCCTTTGCAATTAAGTACTTATTCACGTTCTATAATTATTGTGCGTCAAGAGAGTACTTTGAAAGATTTATCAGATTTACAAGGTAAAACCATTGCTTTAGGACAGAAGGGTTCTGCTACTGGCTATTATATTCCCCTCTACAATCTTTACGGTTTAACATTAGCATCAATTTTATTTGCGGCGACACCACAGGTTTCTTTAGAATGGGTATCCTCAGGTAAAGTTGATGCTGCCGCTATTTCCTTAGAAGAGTTTAATTTTAATAAATTAAAACTAAATTCTTCACAGTTTCGTATCTTATTCAAGGATTCCCACACCGTACCTTCCGGTGCTGTTTTAATTAGTCCCAAGATTGAAAGAAAACGTTCTGAAATAATTCGCAATCGGATGAAAAATGCTCCTCTTTTTTTAGTTCAAGAAGCTAAATATATTCCTAACGCATCACCTCCCGATTATGAATATATGATTGGAGTGGTAAAAAGAGTCGCTTCTATTGCCAAAAATATTAACTCTAAACCGGCGCGTTTATTCAATTAAGTTGAAATATAAACGTAACCATGTCTCGCTTGCCTAAACCAACTTTGACACCAGGTCCTAACTTATACCAAATACCGGGTAAAAGTGGATATTTGTTAATGTAAGTACCGTTAGAACTTCCCATATCTTGGATATAGTAATCTTTTCCATCAAATTTGATTTGAGCGTGATTCCGGGAAACAACTTCGGAATAGGGTAAAGATGAAACATCTATATGAGATATATTACCAACATTTTGTTTACCGATGTACATTAATGAAGGATCTTCTGGTAAATCAATAACCCTGTTGGTGAGAACATGAAGTAACTGTGCAACGGGTGCTTGTAAAATTGTAGGAGATGAAAGAGGGGGGGGAGCAACTGTTACTTCAGTGTCTATTTCATCTAATACTGGTAGTTGGAGTGAAGATTCAGTTCGTTTTGGAGTTATTAGAATATTAAATATTACAAATGCCAATAAAGCATAAACAGCATTAGTTAAGAAAACAGCTTCTATATTCCATGCTCCGATGGCAATACCTCCTAATATTGGCCCTAATGCTTGCCCTAAAGACTGTACGCTGGCATTTACTGCCATAAATCCAGCCCGGGAATCTTGGGCAGCAAGCCCTGCTAATAAAGCTTGAGAAGATGTTAGAGCAAAGGCTAAAGCTACACCAAATAAAGCATTGGGAATTAAAAGCAGCCAGGGATTACTTATTAAAGGAATCATGAATAATGCTACAGCAGCGATCAAAAAAGAAACTTTAATTAAAGTAATTTCCGAATACTTTTGAATTAACCATCCTAATTGAGAAGCACTTAAAGCAACCGCCACGGAAATAACGCATAGAATAACCCCATTCATAAACCCAGAAGCACCAAGAGATTTTGCAAAAAATGGTATGTAGGTTATGAAAGCTCCAAATTGAATCATAAATATGGAACCTACTGCAAATAATAATCCCAGTACGGAACGGTTATTAATGCTTTTCCAGGTACTTTTGAAATAAACTTTTAAGGTTTGTTTTTCAGCGCTAGGGGGTTTCCTTGGCAGCTTCAGCACCATTATCACCAGCATTGCTAAGGGAAAGGCAGAAGCCGAAAGTAAAAATGGATATCTCCAGCTAAAACTTCCTAATGCTCCACCTAATAAGGGATAAACCGCCGAAGAAACACCAATCATCGCCGCGTTGATTGACATTGCCGTACCCAGCATTCTGCCGTGATACAACATTGAAATCATAGTCAGGGATAAAGCATCTAACGGAGCAACTCCAAGTCCTTGTAAAAATCGTAACCCTAGAAGTGTATGAAAGTTATCCGTCCAAGCAGCAGAACATCCGGCGATTCCAATTAAAATCAAGGCAGGAACTAAAATTTTCTTCAGACCGATACGATCCGCCAATACACCTAATATGGGAGTTGCAATTCCAACAGGTAATACATAAAGTGTCATCACCAGTTCAATTTCTCTGGTGGAGACATTGAATACTTCTGTTAAGGAAGGCAATATCGGTGCAAGAACTTGCCCTCCCATGATCGATAGTAGCGTTGTACAAATAATTATGTAAAGATTTTTGTCTTTAGCGACATTATGTGTATTTTTACGATCTTCTGTTGGCATCGATAAGTTATTCATAGCTGAAAAATTTGCCCCCACTGGTTTAGTTGCCACGATTACATTTCATCAACAATATATAAATAGAGGATGCATTATTGAAGTTATGCAATTGTCTGATTTACGCAACACTGAAGAGAATAAATGATTACAAGTATTATCGAAAAAATACTACAGCCTTGCTATAGGCCATTCCTATCTCAAAAAACGTGAGAGGGGGGAGAGGGGGGAGAGGGGGAAGAAATTTTTATAGGTAATCGATTAGCTAGAAGGGAGTAATTACTTTTCTTACTCCTAACCCCTTACAAATCTGCTGGAGTATCGGGAGCAACAACTTGCCCAGTACCGATATTCAGCGTCATATCTTTGTCGGTAATTAATTCGTTGATTTCGGAAACTTGTAAATTCATCTCCTCGCAAGCCTTTCGTAATTCTGCCGCAAATGTATTCAAATTCGAGCCATAGCCACATTGAAGAGCAGCGGTTTCTATTCCTTGTTTCGCATTTGCTTTGGCGCAGTCTACTAAATCCGTACCTTTTAAGGGTGTAGCAGATGCCATATTAATATTTGTAATTAACTTAACAATAATTATTGCAATTTTAACAGCAATCTTAGATATACTCATCTCTCCAATGGTTGAAAAGCTTTCCGGCTATGAAGATGAAATTTAACCGTGAATTGCTAATTGATAATAGTTCTGTAGGAATATATTGTATCTGTACTACCTTGAACTACGTAATTCGTAATTGTTAACTGATAATTGATAAACAATATAGGTAACAGCCTTATAGCAGTAATAATTGATAATATGCTCCATATATCTAATGAACAGCTGGAAAAATTTCGTTATCTTCAGTCAGATTTACGCGACAGATGGAAATGTATCGAAGGTGATGAAAGCGACAAGAGCGATGTTGATATTTTAGTGATTCCTTCCCTTACTCTGGATCAACGAGAACTAAAAAAGGTAGAAGGCTCCGAACATTATGAAGAAAGATTATTATTTGCTTTAATTCGCTTGTGGAACCCCCGCAACCGACTAATTTATGTAACATCAGTACCCTTGCATCCCAGTATTATAGATTATTATTTGCAACTTTTACCAGGAATTCCTTTTTCTCACGCTCGCAATCGCTTGTTATTGCTTTCTACTTACGATTCTTCTCTCAAACCCCTCACCCAAAAAATTTTAGAACGTCCCCGGTTATTAAAGCATATTCGACAAGCTTTAAGAATAGATAAATCGTTCATGATATGCTATAACTCAACAGATCTAGAAGCGCAATTGTCTTTAAAGTTGGGAGTTCCCTTGTATGCTGCCGCTCCAGATGTGCAAATTTGGGGGACTAAGAGTGGTTCTAGACAAATTTTTGCAGAAGCTGGGGTTCCCCATCCAGATGGTAGTCAAAGGATGTGGAACGTGTCGGATTTAGCAGAAGCAGCTGCCGCGTTATGGGAGCGTCAACCGACATTACAAAGGATGGTAGTAAAGCTGAATGAAGGAATTTCTGGGGAAGGAAATGCTCTGTTAGATTTGAGACCGATTCTCCAAGTAATTTCCGAAAACGCTTCTCATCAAGAAAGGGTAGCGGCGATTACTGAAAGCTTTAATGATATGAGTTTTCAAGCCAAGCAAGAAACTTGGTCTACATTTTCCGGACGTATCGCTGAATTAGGAGCGATTGTTGAGGCTTTTGTCGAAGGTGATGTTAAACTTTCACCAAGTGTTCAAGGACGCGTCACGCCGACGGGAGAAGTGGAAATTCTTTCTACCCACGACCAAATTTTAGGAGGGCCAGATGGTCAAATTTATCTCGGTTGTAAGTTTCCCGCAGCGTCCGAGTATCGATTGCAGTTACAAGAGTTAGGTTTACGAATTGGTTACAAGTTAGCAGAAAAAGGGGCATTAGAAAGATATGGCGTAGATTTTATCGTCGTCAAGCAAGATGATGGAACCTGGGATATCGAAGCAATTGAGATTAATTTGCGAAAAGGTGGTACTACCCATCCTTTTATGACTTTGAAATTACTGACAAACGGTCGCTACGATAATTCTACTGGCTTATTTTATTCTCAACAAGGACGACCAAAATACTATATTGCTACTGATAATCTACAAAAAGACTGTTATCGGGGACTACTACCCAATGATTTAATGGATATTATAGCTCACTACAGATTGCATTTTGACAGCGGAACCGAAACGGGTACGGTATTTCATTTAATGGGTTCTTTATCAGAATTTGGTAAATTAGGCTTAACCAGCATCGGTGATTCCCCGCAACAAGCAGAAGAAATCTATAACAGAGTAGTAAAAGTCCTCGATCGAGAAACCTCAAACCGTGAAAATGATTGCTCGTTGCGATCGGAAGAAAATTTTCCTATGTCTTGGAATGAATAGGGTTAAAACTTAGGAGTTGGGAGTCGGGAGTTCTTTAAACCTTAATCTTAAAAGGAGGATTTTTTCTTTAACTGCATCTCCATACTCCTTATAAACCTTACGACCCACTTTTAGCAAAGTCCATTGAAAATTTGAAATAAGGAATTAAAAATAGGAAATTGGAAAGCTTTCTGGGGGAAATGGGTAAAACTGAAAGATATAAAAGAAATAATACCGTATTCGGTTAACAATTATCCGCTTCCCTATGCCCGTTGCCCCATGCCCGTTGCCCCATTCCCTATTCCCCATTCCCCGTGTCTCAACCTAAGTTAAATGCAATTTACTGCGTAAATCCAGATTGTTTTCGGCCTTATCCCCAACCTTGGGGAAACAAATTTTGCCTTGCTTGTGGCGCACAATTACAACTTCAAAATAGATTTATTCCTCTTGAACGTTTGGGAACGGGGGGTTTTGCTCGTATTTACACGGTTTGGGATACCGAAGAACAAAGAGAAAAAGTCTTGAAAGTGCTGGTGGAAAATTCACCAAAAGCACTGGAATTATTTGCCCAAGAAGCAGAAGTTTTGCAACGCTTAGAACATCCCGGCGTTCCTAAAATTGAACCGGATGGCTATTTTTTCCATAATCTCTCAAGTTCTACCTCCCAGTTGAGTTTACCTTGTTTGATCATGGAAAAAATTAACGGTCAAACTTTGGAGGAAATTCCTTATTTGTATCCCCAAGGTTGTTCTCAAGAGTTGGTGTTGGAATGGTTAAATCAAGCGGTGGATATTTTGCGACACCTACACGAACACATGATTATTCACCGTGACATCAAACCTTCCAACTTGATGCTCCGCAATCCTTCCCCCACCTTAGAAGGCGCTCAATTAGTGCTAATTGATTTTGGTGGTGCCAAACACTTGAATCTCCCCAATTCTAGCAGTGAATCGGGTTCTACCAGATTATTCTCCAGCGGCTACAGCCCACCAGAACAAATTACTGGACGTAATGTCGGGCCAAGTGCCGATTTTTACGCCTTGGCGAGAACAATGATTGAATTACTTACGGGTAAAAATCCCCAAGATTTAGAAGATCCCTTGACAGGAGCATTAAATTGGCGAGAAGCACTAAAACTTTCTGTTAATGGTAGCAATGTCAACCCCCTTTTTGTAGATTTACTCGACGACATGGCACAAGAAGTTGTGCACGCGCGTCCAGAAAATGCGGTAATTATTCAAAAACGTTTGGCACATATAAATAACTCAACATCATATTTGCCAACCATATCCTCATGGGGTTTTTTCAAAAGGATTAAAGCATTTTTCCAACAAATTATTGTGGGTACAAGTCAAACTACTCTTTTTACATTCAAAGTCATTGTAGGGATAATTCGTGGTAGTCTTGAAACCCTATGGACAATGATTTTGGCGAGTATTGGGGCTTGTATCGGTACGATCGCCGGGTTTTTTATGGCTAAAACAATTCTCGGCTATAAAATCGGCGAAATTTTTACTAACCTATTAATAGCTTTTACATCCAATTCCCAACCCGTATTAGGTTCGGAAATAGTTTTATTTGCAGTATCCGGTTTAGGAACAGCTTGGGGAATAACACTGGCAGGAGGCTTTTATCAGCGGCGACGATTTTTGATCCCGTCATTAATGGGAATAATTGGTTATAGCGGGGGTTGGTTTATCTTACAGCTATACACCCGCACCGCGATCGCATCACAACAAGGAGAAGGATGGGTAGGGCTGATATTATTTGCAATGTCACTTCTCACTTTAGGCTTAGGACTTCGTTCCCATCAAATCATCCATACCATAGTAACTGCATTTGGTACAGCGATTATTTTTGCTGGTTTAATAAATTTAGGCTTATCCCCGACTATATTAGACTCCTCTACTCCATTCGGGTTATCACAACTGTGGCTGAGAATAACCTTCTTCTGTATGTTAGGTATTTTCATGAGTTTTTGGTTAGGAATCAGTAATTACCTCATCGTTCCCTTATTGCGCCTTTTGGGCTGGAGACAGTGAACAGTTAACAGTCAACAGTGAACAGTCAACAGTGAGCAGTCAACAGTGAACAGTCAACAGTGAACAGTCAACAGTGAGCAGTGAGCAGTTCTAGATATAACTCTTAACTCCCAATACCCTATGCCCAAAAAAAGTGAATCCCTCCGCCACCAAATAACTGGGCTAGAGGGATTCGATAATTCGTTGACTATAGAGCTTCGGTATATATCTCGATGACATCTATTCTAAGACTGGTATATGGGATTGGGTAGTTCAAAATTAACAATTTACAACTTTTTTATAGTTTTTTAATAGATTCTTTATACTTGTTATATAATTGTTTATTTATATGTGTAAGTATAACAATACATAATTGTTTCAAACCTAATGGTTCATAAGTATCTCTAAAGAATATGAAATTAGCAGTTGTAACTAGTATTACATTATTAGCTTGTTTTGGATTCATAGAACAAGTAAAAGCATCTAATCCGCAAGATATAGAACTGTTTAAAGCTACTGGCTCTTGTCCGAGGTGCGATTTAAGTGGTATAGATTTATCCCAAGCTCAATTGCCAGGAGCAAATTTACGTGATGCAAATTTAAAGGGAGCAAATTTAACAGGTGCAAATTTGTCAAAGGCGGATCTAACAGGTGCGGATTTACAAAATGCTGTGATGAATAATGTTAATCTTTCAGGTGCTTCTTTGACAGGTGTTAATCTGAGATCGGCTTCTCTTGAAAATGCGGATTTATCTTTTGCTGCTTTAATGAGTGCTAATTTATCAGCAGCGAATTTAACTGGGGCCAAAATGTTTTTAACCAACTTCCGAGGAGCCAATTTCCGATTAACTACTTTGACTAATGGTGTAGTATCATCTGATAATCCTTATTGGTGGTCTTTACAGTCAGAGAGTTTAAAAAAT
>JBCBQE010000303.1:0-7494 GCA_039820385.1 Cyanobacteria bacterium J06635_10 | reverse complement strand
CTTGAAGGAAATATATTCATTCTCTGGAGTATATAAATGACATCTGTCGGTTATGTACTTTAGTAAAGAAACAGAAAACGTACATTCATCGCGTAAATAACTTCCCCAATTTTCTTGCAAACTACTATAAGCAAGACGCAAATTGTAGGAAGGAATTGCTGTGGAAACATGATGGGGTACGTGTACGTTGATATCGTGGCACAGGAATTCTACCCACCGGGGGTAATTGCAATGAACTGTACCGGATAGTTGTGCTGTTACTGCATTCCATTTGTCTACTGGAACAAAAGGGATATCAGGAGCAGTGTGGTGAATATAAGTAAAGGTACTCATCCAGAAATGGTACACCATCCAAGGAATAAACCAGAACTTGACAAATCCCCAGATACCAGTTGTCGCAATCAAGGTAGGAAAGCATACAGCTGCAAACAGAACTACTACAGCTACAGAAAGCTTGACACCACCTTTATCTTGTTTGCGATATAGAGACCAATTAAAATGATGTAATGCCCAATGTACAATTGAGCCTATCCACCATAAACGGTTGTACAAAAATCTTTTAAAAGCCCATTTACCGAGTATTCCACTCCCTTCATAAACATCTGTGCCCACCGGCTGCCAAGCATTATCTATTTTTAGCTTGTTGGTGTGAGTGTGATGATAATTGTGTTTTATCCGCCAACCGTGGAAGGGGTAAATTAACGGCATCATAAATAAATGTCCCACTAAATCGTTCACCCATTTACGTTTGGCAAATGAACGATGGGCGCAATCGTGCCCTATGACAAAAAATCCTGTAGCAGCAGTACCCGTATATATCCACGCTAAGGGTAAAAGATACCAAGGTGCGATCGCCAAAAAAAAGTAGCCTAAAATTACGGCTAAAACACTGCTAATTGCACTAAACCAAGCTTTACGAGCATCTTGTACAAAACACTCTGGAGGTAGAGTTTTGATCACGTCTGTCAGCTTTACTTCAGACTCAGCAAGCGTTATTGGACTTGAATTGTGTTCGTTTACTGCTGATGTTGTCATGAATGAATTTAATAAAAATAAAAAGCTCCGCAGTCCAGCTACTAGCATAGTCCCTTTTGCGAAGTTTCGTAACTTTCGCGTCTTGGATTATATCAATTAATCTGCCCCGCTTTTTTAGAGAAAATTCTAAATATATTCCAAAATAAACGATACCCCCGCTTTGTACCTAAGTAATAATCCGGTAGCGGGGGTAAATAAGTTTTAAATTATTTGTGGGAAATACTGAGTTAAGCTCAGAAAAATGAGAAAATTTGTGGCTATTCAGATTTCCTTATTATCAATGGTCAAGCAGACCTCTAACTCAACATTCTACTTTGTCGATTAGCAGGTGCTAGTTTGACATTTGTAGCCAAACCCAAGAATTGCAGTACTTGGATAGTCATCCAGGTGAGGTCAATTTCCCACCATTCCAACCCGTGACGGGCTGAATATTGAAAGGCATGGTGGTTATTGTGCCAACCTTCACCATAGGTCAATAAAGCTACCCACCAACAGTTTGTAGAGTGGTCCTTTGCATCATAAGTCTGATAACCAAATTTATGAGTTGCACTATTGACAAACCAAGTACAGTGCCATACAAAAATAAGACGAACAAAAACACCCCAAACTACGAAAGACCAACCACCCAATGCTAATAGCGACAAACCCAAAGCAATTTGGATTAGCAGCATATTCTTTTCTAGAAACTGGTAGAATGGATCGTCCTTGATGTCTTTAGTAAATTGGGGAACATCAGCAAAAGCTGGAGAATGGTAAAACATCCAACCAATATGACTCCAAAAAAAACCTTTGTTGGAATCATGGGGATCTGATTCTTGGTCAGAATGCAAATGGTGTATGCGATGCATGCCAATCCATGCAATTGGCCCTCCTTGACAAGCAAGAGTCCCACAAAATGCTAAGAAATACTCCAGCCATTTGGGAGCTTGAAAGCTGCGATGAGTTATGAGACGGTGAAATCCTAGAGTTATACCTAAGCCTCCAGTCACCCAATACAAAAGTAAAGCGACACCAACTGCTTTCCAGCTAAAAAAGGCAGGAAATGGGGCTAGCAAAACTCCAAAATGTAAACCGACGAAAAATGTAATGTGCAACCAATTTAATGGTCCTTTAGTTGATGTAGCAATTGTCATGCGGTAACCTGAATAGAATTGTTTAGCATAATCTGCGCGTCCGTAATGCCCTCCGAAAGGGGCTTTTGTGTGGTTCTCACACAAAGCGTAGCGCCTATAGCGCCACAAATCCGCATAGTTTAGTTTTTTTTTGAGAACTGTCGTACCTTATGAACAGCTTGGAACAGCTGCAAGAAGCAGAACAAGCACTGTTAAAGATTTTTTCTGGAATTGACGCTCAGGTCAAGCAAAATCTCCAACGAGTACTCACCGCCTTCCGACATCATAGTGTAGGGGCACACCATTTCGCAGGTGTAACGGGATACGGTCATGATGATTTAGGCAGAGAAACTTTAGATCGAGTCTTTGCAGAAATCATGGGGGCGCAAGCCGCAGCGGTTAGGGTTCAATTTGTTTCGGGAACTCACGCGATCGCTTGTGCTTTATTTGGAGTACTCCGCCCTGGCGATGAAATGTTAGCTGTAGCAGGGGCACCCTATGACACTCTTGAAGAAGTTATTGGTTTAAGGGGTGAAAATCAAGGTTCCCTTATTGATTTTGGTGTAAGCTATCGCCAATTGAATCTCACTCCCCAAGGAACGGTAGATTGGCAAGCTTTAAGCCATGCCATAGAGGGTAAGACTCGTTTGGTGTTAATTCAGCGCTCCTGCGGCTATTCTTGGCGCTCTAGTCTTTCAATTGCTGACATAGAAAAAATTGTTCGTTTAGTCAAGCAGCAAAATCCGAACACTGTTTGCTTTGTCGATAACTGCTATGGCGAATTTATCGAAATTCAAGAACCTACCCATGTGGGTGCGGATTTAATTGCTGGTTCTTTAATTAAGAACCCCGGAGGAACTATTGTCAGCGCTGGGGGCTACATTGCTGGAAGGGAGGATTTAGTAGAAGCAGCCGCTTGTCGTTTGACGGCTCCGGGAATTGGCAGGGAAGGAGGTGCTACTTTTGACCAACTTCGTCTATTATTCCAAGGTTTATTTTTGGCTCCACAAATGGTAGGGGAAGCGATGAAAGGTACTCACCTGACTGGTTATGTTTTTGACAAACTAGGATATCCAGTAAACCCTGCACCTTTTGCTCCTCGTGGCGATGTAATTCAAGCGATTAAACTTGGTTCCGCCGAAAAATTAATTGCTTTCTGTAAAGCCGTACAACAGCATTCTCCTATCGGTTCCTATCTAGATCCCATTCCCGACGAAATGCCGGGATATGAGAGTAAAGTAGTTATGGCTGGAGGAACGTTTATTGAAGGTAGTACCTCAGAATTTTCCGCCGATGGTCCATTAAGGGAACCTTACGTAGTTTACTGTCAGGGGGGAACTCATTGGACTCATGTGGCGATCGCACTTGAAGCAGCGATTGAGGCAGTGAACAGTGAACAGTGAACAGTGAACAGCGAACAGTGAACAGTGAACAGTGAACAGTGAACAGTGAACAGTGAACAGTGAACAGTGAACAGTGAACAGTGAACAGTGAACAGTGAACAGTGAACAGTGAACAGTGAACAGTGAACAGTGAACAACTAATAATTGATAATTGATCGTTGATCGTTGATCGTTGATCGTTGATTTGTCTCCCCATCTCCTACTCGGGTAAATCATATTGTTCCACAATCCGCTTGGCAAATTCGGGAACATGCTTATCTAACTTCTCTGGATGATTCCTCTTTGTATACAAATAATTCCGGGTAAAGTGAGAATCTATGGAAAATCGAGCATATTCCAAACCTTTGGGACCAATTTTTTCAATCACTACACCCATTAATTTCGCTGCCCACATGGGAAGAGTTACACCTTTGTCGTAGGCGGGAATACTTTGCTGTACTGCGGCTTGACGATTCCCTTGAGACATTACTGCTTGGGTATTAATTTGGTCTTTAACTAAATCCAACATTTCCTTACCGCGATCATTTCTGACCACAATCCACTGCCAACCAAAAGGTGCGCCCATATACCCAACTACAATATCTGCCAGTGAATTAACGTAGTCAAAACAACTCATGCAAGAAGGAGCAAATACGTCTTTGAGTTTATTTGTTTTTAAACCAAAGAAAGGTACTGTTTCAGTGGAACCATCTTCATGCTTAAAATGAACCCGGAAGTCTTGCATAAATTCATAATGCACTACCGTATCGGGAGATTTACTCGTTGTTTCGAGAAACTTTTGTAATCCAGCACGAGTGACATTATCAACGCAAGGCGTACCCAATACATAAAGCTTTTCCAAACCAAGCTGTTTTTCTACGGCGCGTAATGCTTGAATTTGACAACCAACACCAATTACCAATAAACGTTTCATTCCGGATTTTTCAACTTGTTCTAATACGGAAAGATTTGGTGAAAGAGTTGGTTTATTCACTCTTGCTGCCAGTATTTCTTCGGCTGTCTTAGCGATAACCGGCATTGGTTGGAAGCGATCTTCTTTAGTATTTTGTACGCAAACAACACCTTCTACAATACCGCGTTCTAGCATTTCAATGGCGATCGTACTCACAATTCCCGTCCATTGGGCACCTGGAATTGGTTCTATTTTCTGCGCCGCCATCATCTCTTGTTGAACTCCGAAATACAGCTCGTCGGGGTTATCAAGATTGCGCGATCGCGAGTGACTTTGTTCTTCAAGTTCCTCTATTTGTTGATTAAGAAAAGCACAAGCTTCTTTGACATAATGCACATAATATGTATCGCAAAGTCCGCAATCGCTACATAATTCTTTTGCAGGGCGGGGGCTTCCGGGTTTGAGGGCTTTGGCTTTTTTGTGAGGGAGCGTAGAAGTCATTTTAAGCGCAGTTTATTAACTAAGAATTTAAGATAGCCCAAGGTGAGACTTCAAACAAATTTTAAGAATAGATTTTAATATTTCATTGATTTCTCCTGAATCACAACAGGATTCTTTGTTAATTGCTAATGTAATAATTAAAACTATAATTTCCAGTAAAATGACTCACAAGCCTGAAGAACTCAAAGATAAAGTAGAAGGCGCGGCATTAGTTGCCGGAGGAACAGCAGCAGGAGCAGGTGCATCCGCTGTAGTTGGCGGAATGGGATTAGTAGGTGGATTTGGAGGTGTAGCAATTGGTATGGCTCCAGTCGCAGCAGCAGGAGCAGTTGTAGGTTCAGCAGCTTATGGAGCTAAGAAAGCTATGGAAGAAGGGGATGCAAAAGCTTTAGGTGCAGTAGCAGGTGGAGCCGCAGCAGGTGCTGGAGTTGCTGCAACAGTTGGAGGTATGGGTTTAGCTGTTGGTGGAACTGCTGTTGCTATTGGTGCAGCTCCAGTTGTGGCAGCAGGCGCAGTTGCAGGATTAGCCGCTTATGGTTTGAATAAGTTGTTTAAAAAAAAAGATAGTCTTAAGACATTAACAACATCTAATAATGCAAAAAATGATGCAGCCGAAATAGAAGAATTAGACAAAACAGCAACAGGGGAAACTTCAATACAGGTTTTTGAACGGATGGAAAAGAAAATATTGCAAATGGAAGCTGATTTAGCTGCTAAACGGAATTTATAAGTCTTTTTATCCGTAACTTATCCCACGATTCTAAAAATGCTTATTCGTTTGAGTTAGCTTGTTGCAAGATTATTGTAATTCACTACATGGAATATAAAAAATACTTTCTCAGTCCTGTTTCAGAAGACTTTTGCTATTAGACTGGGATTTATAATCTCAGGCGGGCTATTAATAAAACTCAGAAAATTAGAAACAATTTTGTACAGTTTACACATAATTAATAATCGGTGGATGACGCGACAAAAAATCCATATTTCATAGTAAATTTTCAAAGCGTCATCCACCCTACACGATAAAAATAATTAAATTTATTGATGCATTAATTAACTGAAAAAATTAAACAACCTCTGCTGTCATTCCTTGCTTACAACCCAAACTTCTACGCTCTTTAAAAAATATCTGTTTCATTCCTTGAGTATAAGGTTTTAACAAATCCTTTTGTTCTAAATCTAAACGGCTTTCCATTTCTGAAGCTAATAGTTCACACCATTTTTGAGTTAATTCCCATTTGATTTCAACTCCCTCTACAACCATGGCACATAAAGGAATTAATTCTTGTTCAATTGATGTCATGCTCTTTTCTAAAAAGCACAATAAAATATAAGCTTGGAACATATTTAAATCGCGGAGACAAGAGTGGGAGATACCGCGATCGCCTAATTTGCCTCTTCGGCTACTAGTATTAGGTAACAATTCAATTAACTGACGATAAATTGATTGAGCAATTTCTGGTGCGGCTGGCATCATTTGTTCTACAAGCTTCAATTGCGGCGAATTTAATTCATAAGTAGCAGCATTAGCACAAACTCTTTGCCAAGGCATTGCAACTTGCTCTTCAACAAATTTCAAATAAGGACCTAATAATGTTTGTTCGGCAGATGTCAACTTTTTAAGTATTAATTTGTTGGTAAAATTTAATTGCGAGGTCATAAACCCAATACTGCGCCAATCTTTAGATGCAACGTGCTGCTCTTGAAATATAATTAATATCGGTTCTAAAGCATATGCAAGTTCTTCTACTGCTGGTATCACCCATTGAGAGAGGGAGTTATTTTCTACTTCTATTTTCGGCGATTGCTCTTGATAAACTTCTATCAGCTTTTTATAAACACGAAAAGCAAATTTTGTAATGCGTCTTGCTTCGGTTAAATCCAAAACATTTGGAATATAGCTGTAGAGATTTTTTGTTTGTATCCACCCCATCTGACAATTAATATCGAGTATTTTATCATTTAACTTCTTAGCAGTTGCAGCTCTACCTTCTGCTTTTGCTGCTTTTAACAATTCATCGCATGATGAAGAATTACCTAGGAGTGAAGATATCTCTGGTGTATAACGCCGCGCCCAAATATTAAGTAAATGTTCAGATGAAGGTGATTTCTCAACTTTAGAAACTTTTAGCATGCATTTTTCCTTTTATTTTTATGACAAGTTTTTATGCGAGCGATGAATAAACTGACGGCAAATTATTCAGATCTTTATATCCCTTACAAAATTTATGTTAAATATAATGTAAGTATAATACCAGAAAGGTAAGTTAAATTATTCACTTATTTTGATTAAAATATCTTGTATTACTATTTTATATTTTTTCAAAATTGGTTATTCAAATATTTACGTACATATACTTTATTTTTGCTAGAACAGGAATTTATAGTGTTACAAACGAAAGGTAATAGTTATTTACACCGAATAGTGGTGGCAGTTAAGACTAATTACTAGTAGTACATAATACTCAACCCATATGCAGGCTTTTGTAGACTATTTAGCTCAAACTGCTTAAAAAAATTAATCTCGAAGAACTTTATCAGATTTTTATCC
>JBCBQE010000302.1:0-7539 GCA_039820385.1 Cyanobacteria bacterium J06635_10 | reverse complement strand
AAAATAGGAAAAGGTTGTTTAATTGCAGCCCATTCAGGAATATTTGCTAACAATCATAATTTTACAGATCCGATTCAGTATATTGCTCAACAAGGCATTACTCGCAAAGGAATTGTTATAGAAGATGACTGCTGGCTCGGACATGGTGTAACAATAACAGATGGGGTCACTATCGGTAAAGGTTGTGTTATTGGTGCTGGGTCCGTAGTAACAAAAGATATCCCTCCTTATTCCGTAGCTGTGGGTACTCCAGCAAAAGTTGTAAAAAGTCGTATTGGAGATCGGGAATTAGTCAATTTTACTGACTCAATCGCAAAAAAACTGCTTGATTAAATTGACAACAAGTATTTTTCAACACAGCGAAATTGACGAATATTAGAGATAATTTTTGAGGTAACGAGGAGACGGGTGTTTTACCTCTTACCTTTTACCAAAGGTAGATACTCCTCGAAACATATTTCTGGGAATCAACGTCGAAAAACGATATATTAGCCTACTACTAGCACAAACCTCGAGCGCTTATACATGCCCATTCGCACATCTATCATTTTTGTTCTCCAAAAATGGGGCTATTTTGGGTAATATAAAGAAGTTATCTTTTCTGCAAAAGCAGATACTAAAAAGAACTTTTGTGACTAGCCCTCTGGAGAAATTGCTATGCTGACTTTAAAAATCGTTGTTTATATAGTTGTTGGGTTGTTTTTAGCTACATTTATCTTCGGATTTTTGTCAAATGACCCAGCTCGTAACCCTGGACGTAGTGATTTTGAGTAATTATACTTAATTATTTCGAGAATCGCTGCGATGCATTAATAAAAGGTAATTTTGCGGCGTTGTGCGATCGCGAAATATCTGGGGATACCTTCGCTGAGGGTAATACTTGAAGCAATCGAGCTTTATATCAAAGTGAATTGCTACAGTACCCTTTGTATAACAGGATATTTATAAAATTGGTCGAGGTTCAAAACCCCCGTGCTTATAGCCGGGAGATGTAGAACGAGGTAGGGCATTTATGCCCTCGCGCTTTGGTACAATTTTATTGTCAGTACAAGACATTAAAACCTACCGGGGGACTCTCGGAAAGTGTACGCCCAAATCTCGAATCGGCGAGCTGTAAGGAAATATCACTCCGCCCACAAGGTACCCATAAGAATTTTTTTCTTCTAAAAAAATTCTTATGGGAGCCCGTGTTGGCAAACGGGGTGAGCCTGGGAACCCGACAGCTATAAGAGGATATTTCAAGCTATGCTGTCTAGGCTTGAAAGAATCTCCCGTCTGACCGGCGGGAGAGTGTCAATGAAAGCGCCAAGGATATGTCGGAAGGTAATCAGCAACTGTTTTCTTTCGACAAATGTCCTTTTTTGGGCGGAATCTGCTCGCAGGCTAAGTAGAAGGCTACAGTTAGAAGCTTCTGGCAACTTAATGTTTTATGCTTCTGACTTGTTTATTGACTGTTCTTTAGCTTGCTAAAAGACTGTTTGTTGGCTTATAAAGTGCGAAAATATGCTTCATCCAGTTCTGCCGCCCGAACAACCAAATATTGTGGATCGATTTGCCGTAGCAGATGCTTCTACGGGTAATCTTAGTACGACAAAAATTAGTACTCTACCCCAAGACTCTTCTACACCGGAAACAACTGTTAAGTCGGGAGATAATTCTTCCCCGTCGAAATCCTCTGTTAAGAAAACCCAGAAACGATCGCAAACTAGCGAACCGGAAACTGTTCTTCCACCAGAATTTTCATCTTCTAGTGCCACTAAGGGTGCAGAATCAGTGGAGGAACATTTTAATGTTGCTTATCCATCACAGAAGGAGGGAGCATCATCCGAGGGGGTTCATTTTGAAGCCGTGAGTTTGACTCAAACGGTAAGCAAAAGTAAGAATTTATCTCAAACTAAAGCGGAATCTGTTACTAGAAGACTAGTTAAGAAATCCCGTAAACTTGCCAATAAGAAAATAGCTCCCCAGGAAACGCAAAAACCGACAAAAATAGAATTTTACTCCCAAAATACAAACTCTACAAAAGCTCCGGCGACAATAGAATTTAAATCTCGTTCTCAGAAAAAAGCTCAACAACGAACTATAACTATACCGCAGCAACAAAATACCAAGACTCAGCCAACCCAACAGACACAACAATCGCCAACGCCAACCGAAACAAGAAGAGTGATTGAAATTGTTGCAGATAGACAGACTTACGACGAAAATCGTCGGGTTGTTACGGCTGATGGTAATGTGGTAGTCAGATTTGATGGATCTGTAGTAGATGCCGATAGTTTACAGGTAAATATAGATAATTTAATTGCTGTTGGTGAAGGAAATGTTGCAGTCACCAGAGGCGAACAAGTTTTAAGAGGACAGCGATTTACATATAATTTTATTCAAGACACTGGGGATTTAGAAAGCGGCAGCGGCGAAGTTAACATAGCCCAAGCCCGAGAAGATTTTTCTTTTGACTCTCCTGAGGTAGCAGCAGGTGGCGTATCTCGTCGTCCTCCCAGCGATAGAATTAGAAGAAATCAACCTTTAACTAATGTTGCTAGCCCTGGAGGAATCAACGTTCTTTTAGGTGGTAGAGACGCTCGAAGCTTACCATCAGGGCAACAAGGGGGTGAAGTTCGGAGAATGCGATTTGAAGCTGCACGAGTAGATTTTTATCCTAGAGGATGGGAAGCAAAAGATGTCCGCATTACCAACGATCCATTTTCTCCTCCAGAATTAGAGTTACGTGCAAGCTCAGTTACTTTAAATCAAATTTCCCCTCGACAAGATAAATTAAGATTAAGAAAACCGCGTTTAGTTTTCGATCGCGGTTTAACTTTAGGTATTGGTGGCTATACAAGGACAATCGATCGCACCGAGAGGGATGCAAATCCGGCACTCGTTTCCTTTGGTTTCGATGGAGACGAGCGTGGTGGCTTCTTCTTAGAGCGTTCCTTTGTGCCTGTAAATTCATCACAAGTTTCCTGGAAAGTTACACCCCAATTTTTTGCTCAAAGTGCCGTAGAAGGTGGTGATGGAAACTTCCCATCGCTATTCGGTTTAAAATCCAGTCTTAACGCTACCTTAAGCCCGCGATCGCAAGTTCGAGCATCCACATCTTTAACAAGTCTCGACTTAAACGATTTAGAAGACAACCTGCGTGCAAGTGTGCGACTCAACCATTTACTCGGGGATGGGAGGAACACTCATAGAGCAACATTAGAATACAGCTATCGCGATCGTCTCTTCAATGGTACCCTTGGTTTCCAAACAGTACAAAGCAGCTTTGGTGGAGTAATAACTTCTCCAAATATACCTTTAGGTAAAACAGGTTTAAACCTGAGATATCAAGCAGGAGCTCAACAAGTCAGTGCCAACACCGATCGTCTTGACTTATTAGATACAAATAGAAGTAACGATCGCGTTTCTTTAGGACGCTTGCAAGCCAGCGCTACCATTGGTGGCGGCATCATGCTTTGGCAGGGTAAACCCCTAGCGCGGACTAAGACTGAAGGATTAAAATATACAGCTAATCCCGTTGTGCCCTACGTACAAGCATTTGGTTCAGTAACTGGAACAGGTAGCTATTACAGCAATGGCGATAACCAAAATACTCTCATAGGTACAATCGGATTGCAAGGACAATTCGGTAATTTCTCCAAACCATTTTTAGATTATACCGGCTTTAATGTTAGTTATTCACAAGGTACAAACGATGGATTATCGCCCTTTCTATTCGATCGCTACGTCGATAACAAAATTTTAACTGCCGGCATTACTCAACAACTTTACGGGCCATTTCGTCTCGGATTTCAAACATCCATCAACTTAGATAACAACGATCGCCTCAGTACTGACTATGTATTAGAATACAGCCGCCGTACTTACGGTATTACCCTACGTTACAATCCCGTACTAGAATTAGGCGGTATTAGTTTCCGCATCAGTGATTTTAACTGGAGTGGTGGTACCGATCCATTTTCCGATGATGCAGGGGGAGTTAAACCAGTTGTTGGAGGAGTCGAGCAACGATGAATCAGTGATCAATGATCAATTATCAATGATCAATTATCAATTATCAGGAGCAATGTCATAATTCCAAACTCATAATACCGTTTCTGTATAAAGATGCGATCCTAGGAGGCTACCCAGGTAGGCTTTTTTACGATAGCCCGCAGCCTGGAAGGCTGGGGCTATTAAGCGCAAACTAGTACAAAAATTGTATAAATCATAAGTCCTAAATCTTCCAATTTCAAAGATTTTCCATTACTTTCTCCACAATTGCCCTAAAGCGTTTGCGACTTTGATAAATACCTGTTCTACTTTTAGCATTGCGCTGTCAATCCATGCCAAAATTTGCTCTAAGGGATGCTTTTGATAGCCGACAATTTCTGCTTTGGTTTCTATGCATTCTGGTTTAGTTTCGACTTGTGTTGATTGTTGCTTTTGAGCTATTTCTCTGTTGTTTTGAGGATGCAATCCCCCAGCTTTTTCCTTAAGTTGTGAAGTACGCCAATTGGGGATTTGGAAACCACCAAATAGTTTTTGGGAAGAATTATCTACCCCCACAGAAGTATTAAGCCGGGTGCTGCCAGTCAAATCATCTAAAGTTAACCAATCATCTTGAGATTGTTCGCTTTGTAATTGAGAAGCTTTTGATTTAGTCGCAGAAAAATAACGTGTTGGTGGAGTTTGTTGGAGTTTTTTACCTTTAGGCTCTCCGTAAAAGTAATTAAGTGCTGCTGAAATTAAAGCTTGAATTTTTAACTTCTGCGTTTCTAAATAACTATGAGATGCCACTTGTTTATTGCTAACAGTTACTTGTGGATACGCAGTGTTGCTGACGCTGTGCTTGTCGCCATATAAAAGTATATCCAATTTAGTTTTTACTACTTTAATTAGTTCGCCGCTACGCTGCCGCACTACAAGCTGAGCGCGGGATATGGGTGTTAAAGCGTTTGTCTCTAATTTCGCAACAGCAGTATCTAAAGATGCTAAAGTCTCTGGATTAATTTGTAAGTATTTATATTCTCTTTTTACTACTGTATTTCCTGGAGGTAGTGCTTTAATGTTATCAACTTTACTGGGCAAAAACCTTTTAATTAAACTATTTACCCGCTTTAATAATTTTGTTTCTTGCTTGAGAGGAGATAATCGCCAGGAGCGCCAATAATTAGCAATTTCTGCAACAATCTTGTTTTCTAAAGCTTGTTGTTGCCATGGAGTTAAAACGTCAAGAATCTCGTTTTCATTAGTTACAATGACCAAATTCTTGCTATCCAGTTGCGAAGCAATTCCTCTAATTTTTTCAGAGGAAAATTCACGGGTTAGTTTATTATCCTTTGTAGTGCTTTCTACATTTTCAATTACTCTTACAATTGCAGTATCAGAAGCCAAAGGAGACACTGAAGCTTGCAGTTGTAAGTGAGATGATTCTGCTGCCGCACTTAGTCGAGTTCCTGCAGAATTAACAGCTTTTTGTAACAGTAAATATATTGATTTAGAAAATGCTTCTAACGACCAACTTGTGGCAACTTGTAATTGTCGTGCATAGCGTCCGAATCTCTCGCCAAAGCGCCGGGATTGTTTGTGAAAGAAGTTAAATAGCCTACTTTGATAACGTCCTTTGGGACCAGAAGACATGGTAAAAAGGTTAAAGTTTAAAGGTTAAAGGTTAAAGGTTAAAGGTAATAATTCGAGAAAGCGTCCATATTTATTTTATTGCTGTAAGTTGAATTGTATTTACAAATACTTATTTAATCCAATCCAACAAAACAATAAAAATGATTATGATACACAATTCGTGAATATTTATCTGTATCCTTTTTTCAGATTCTTCTACTATTGAGCCTATAGAAGTTTTCACCTGATTTTAGCGAAAATATGACCAACCCGATATCTGAATCTAATACAAATTTGATTTCGCAAACTATTGAAAAGCTACGTGCTTTCTCTGAGGTAGATGTTCGCTCAAATTGGCGCTGTTTTTCAGGCAATATGAGTGTGGCAGAGGTTTTCGCGTCGGATTTTTCTCGTTGGGATACTACAGAGTTAAACGCCAAAGGACATATTGCTTGGGAAAAGGGCTCTAAGGTGCTTTGGTTGGCACAAAAATTGGTTGTTCCTGAGGATTTACAGGGTTATCCCCTCTTGGGGATGTGTTTGCGATTGGCTTTGGTTTGGTGGGCAGATTCCGCTCAAGTCTATATTAATGGTTATTTGGTAGGGAATGGCGATTTATTTGATTTTTCGCAACGAGTGTTATTAACTCAGTCAGCGACTCCTGGTGAAGAATTTACCGTTGCTTTGCGTTTGGTAAGTCCAGGACATGATAATGGTGCTTTAGTAAGTTCGAGATGCTTGTATGAAGCTGGTGGCAATCAAATTTATCCCGGGTTTGTCGCTGCGGAATTGGCGATCGCTCAGCGTTATTGTCAAGCTTTTGCAATCTCGGAGTTGGATATTATTGCAGGGTTGGTAAAGGAAGTTGCTGGGGAAATTAATTTTCTGGATGTAAAGGAAGCACAGAAAGATATAAAGCAAGCGATCGATAAGTCACTTGTTTATTTACAAGATAATCTTCAATCCAAAATCCAAAATCCAAAATCCAAAATCTATCTTGTGGGTCATGCGCATTTGGACATGGCGTGGTTATGGCCAGTGAGTGAAACTTGGGAAGCTGCGAAACGGACTTTTACTTCGGTTTTAAAGTTACAAGAAGATTTCGAGGAGTTAATTTTTTCTCATTCCACGCCAGCGCTTTATGCTTGGGTAGAAGAAAATTCTCCCGATTTATTTGAACAGATCAAAAAAGCTGTTGACAATAAACGCTGGGAAATTGTTGGCGGTTTTTGGGTAGAGCCGGAATTAAATATAATTTCTGGTGAGTCGATTGTTCGTCAATTATTATATGGTCAACGTTATGTACGAGAAAAGTTTGGCGAACTTTCTACAGTGGTATGGGTTCCCGATAGCTTTGGTTTTTGTTGGACTTTACCCCAATTTCTAGTATCGGCAGGAGTTGAATATTTCGTCACTCAAAAGCTGATGTGGAACGATACTACCAAATTTCCTCACGGTGCTTTTTGGTGGCGATCGCCAGATGGTAGCGAAATATTTAGTTTAATGTCAGCACCCATTGGCGAAGGTATCGACCCAGTAAAAATGGTAGAATATTCTATTGCCTGGGAAAAACAAACGGGTTTACAAAATTATCTCTGGCTCCCCGGTGTCGGCGACCACGGCGGCGGTCCAACTCGTGATATGCTCGAAGTTGCTCGACGCTGGCAAAGTTCTCCTTTCTGCCCCAAATTTGAATTCACCACCGTCGAGAAGTATTTACAAGAAATTAAGGGACAAGAAGACAATATAGAAACTTCTACCCCATCCCCCCATCACCCCCTTCGGGTTGCGCCACTTGCTACAACGGAGGGAACCTCTGCAACGCAGTGGCTTACCATCTCCCCCTCGCCCCGGGGGGGCGGGGGGGGGGGGGGGCGGCGGGGGGGGGGCGGGGCGGGGGGGGGGGGGGGCGGGGGGGGGGGGGGGGGGGGGGGG
>JBCBQE010000301.1:0-7553 GCA_039820385.1 Cyanobacteria bacterium J06635_10 | reverse complement strand
AGTAGTAAAAAAAGCCTTTAACCCATTAAAGGCTTTTTTTACTACTTCTCAACTATCGTTACAGGATAAGATTCAAAATTCTTTGGCACTGGGAACCAGCCCAATAGTACGAGGCTTGGTTGACTTTGATGGTGCGATGAAAACCATCCGCGACTTAGATAAAATCAGCTTTGCGCAATGGTTTCGCAGTCACGGCGGTAACGACGGAAGTATCAAACGCATGTGGAACCCCATCGCTTACGCTTTGGGGTTTATCGATTGCGAAAATATTTCTGCCCGTTGTATGTTGACAATATTCCAGTTGTTTGCAACGAGGACAGAAGCTTCAAAACTGCGGATGTTGTGCGGTTCACCCGAAGAGTACCTGCACAAACCAATTTTGAATTATTTGCAAGCTAGGGGAACTAAAATTTATACTCGCCGCCAAGTGCGAGAAATAGAGTTTAGTGAAGTTGAAGGCAGAACGCGGGTAGATAGATTAATCGTTAAGAATGGCGAGGGTGAAGAAAAGATCGCCGCAGATGCTTACATTGCAGCTTGCGATCTACCTGGAATTACTCGCCTGTTACCTTCACAGTGGCGTAAATGGCCCTCCTTTGACAACATTTATAAGTTGGATGCGGTGCCAGTTGCAACAGTGCAATTACGCTTTGATGGCTGGGTAACAGAAATGCAGGATGCTCAGAAACGTAAACAATTGGAGCAGGCTGCGGGTATAGATAATTTACTATATACTCCTGATGCTGACTTTTCTTGCTTTGCCGATTTAGCTTTAACTAGCCCGCACGATTATTACCGCGAAGGTAGTGGTTCTTTAATGCAACTGGTACTCACCCCAGGTGACCCTTTTATTAAGAAAAGTAACGAAGAAATAGCTAAACATGTCCTGAGCCAGGTGCATGAATTATTTCCTTCCTCGCGAGAATTAAACATGACCTGGTATAGTGTCGTTAAGCTTGCTCAATCTTTGTACCGGGAAGCACCGGGAATGGATGCTTACCGTCCGCAGCAAAAAACGCCCCTTGAAAACTTCTTTCTCGCGGGTAGCTATACTCAGCAAGATTATATAGATAGTATGGAAGGTGCAACAATTTCGGGGAGACGTGCTGCAAAGGTAGTTTTGGAAACTCTAAAAAAATAGTTTGGGCTAGTAACTATTTAGATATAAATACCTTTCAGACTGGGAAGCATACTCATTAGGATAATAGAATGGCTAACTGGTTGGAGCATACCGTACAAGTAGAGGTAGACCTTCCTATAGATATAGTATGGGGTATGTGGTCGGATTTAGAACAGATGCCTCGCTGGATGAAATGGATTGATTCGGTCAAAGTTCTCGAAGACAATCCAAAATTATCCCTTTGGAAATTAGACGCTGGTGGATTTAATTTTAGTTGGCGATCGCGTATTCTAAAATTGGTTCCTTATCAGATAATTCAATGGGAATCAGTTGATGGTTTACCAAATAAAGGGGCTGTAAGATTTTACGACCGTAAAAGTACTAGTATTGTCAAACTTACCGTTGGTTATGCAATACCTGGTATTATTGGTAAAATAATGGATAACTTATTTTTAGGAAGAGTCGTAGAATCAACGCTGCAAGAGAACTTGGAAAGTTTTAAGCAATATGCCAGTACATATGTTTCACAAGAATAACATCCTTGGGCAATAATAGTTTTCAGCGTAAAGATGATTACCAAGTGGGATCGCTAAATACATTAATCGTTAATTGTTCTTGTCCTGCTGGTACCGAACTGATACAAGCGCGGATGGTATCTCCACCTTGTACCTCTACCGTGCAAGCGTGACAAGAACCCATTAAACAACCTGTAGGAATTAATACACCTGCTCTGCAGGCGACATCCAGTAGTGGCTCTCCGACTTCAGCATCAACAGTAACATCATCTGGTAAAAAATGAACTCTAACACTCATAATATTTTTATTAGTTTTAATTGATTATTTATATTTATTTATTAGTTGTTAGTTACGACTTAGTTGATAGCAGTTAGTAGTTAATCTCGGCGGATGAAAGCAGGATAGTTGTATACTACGAGTATATACTTATTAATTTAACAACTAACCACTAACAACTAACTACTAATTACTAATTACTCATCAAACTATGATAATAAAACACTTAAGTCTAAATAGCGTTCTACATTTACCGCCAGAGAATCTAAAAGTTTTTCTCTTTGCTCGCGGTAATTAGGAACACCAGTAGGTAGAGATTTTAAACCCCGTTGCTGACGGAGCCGATTTAACCAAGCCCGCCGCCAAGGACCATTATCAAACATACCATGAAGATAAGTACCCCAGACTGACTGACACTTATCAACTAAACCTAAATTAGTATCGTCAAATAAAGCCTCGAAACCTTGAGAATTTGGACCTTGTGTTTCAATACGCGAACGTCCTTGATGGATTTCAAAGCCGTGAACGGGTAAGCCTGCTTGAGGAAAATTAGAGGTAACTTGGCGCTGTCGGGCAATTTTTTGCCCTGTAATTACACTTTTAATGGGTAATAATCCTAAACCTCCAAATCTACCTGCTTGTCCTTCTATCCCTTCTGGATCGGCTATCATCTGACCTAAAATCTGGAAACCACCACAGATTCCTAATACCGTACCACCTGCTGCGGCATAATTTTGAATTTGCTCAGCCATTCCAGTTCTTTGCAGTAGCAACAAGTCAGGTATTGTAGTTTTTGTACCTGGAATAATTACCGCATCTGGATGGCCTAACTCATGCTTTGGACTCAAGTATTTGACTCCAACACTGGGTTCTGATTCTAGGGGATCGAAATCTGTAAAGTTGGCAATTCTTGGTAACTTTACAACAGTAAGATTCAGTTCGCCATGAAATTTGCGGGGTTTTCTTTCGAGTAAATCAAGGGAGTCTTCAGCAGGAAATACTTGTTCGAGGTAAGGGATAACTCCTATGACTGGTACACCAGTACGTTCTTCCAACCATTTAATGCCGGGTTCTAAAAGCGAACGTTGCCCCCGGAATTTGTTGATAACAATACCCTTAATTAGAGATCTTTCTTCTGGTTCTAATAATTCTAAAGTACCAACAACATGAGCAAAAGCACCACCACGCTCAATATCAACAACTAGTATAGTCGCAGCATTTAAATGCCTTGCAACACGCATATTAGTTAAATCGCGGTGTTTGATATTGATTTCTGCAGGGCTACCAGCACCTTCGCAAACGATTAAATCAAATTCCATTCCTAAGTTATGGAGTGATTCTTCAATTGCTCGCCATCCCATGTCAAAATATTGCTCGTAGTAATCGGCGGCACCTACTTTTCCTACAGGCTTACCCTTGATAATCACCTGGGAAGTCATATCCCCTTGGGGTTTTAATAAAACTGGATTCATTTCTATCCAAGGAACAACTCCGGCAGCCCAAGCTTGTACCGCTTGTGCATAACCAATTTCTCCGCCATTGGCTGTTACATAAGCATTATTAGCCATATTTTGACCTTTAAAGGGAGCCACTCGCCAACCACGCCGTGATAAAATACGACAAATTGCGGCGGATAAGAGTGATTTCCCTGCGTGGGATGTTGTACCCACTACCATAATTGCTTTCATAATTGACTATCAGCTTTTCTCTATCGGACTTATTAACTTATGGGATGAAGCCCGGGAAAATCGGATTTCTGACCAAGTTATTTATATTACTTGCTCTTCAAATCGAATCCCTAAGTAATTAAGGTCGATTTTCTTTTCCCGTTTATAAAGACTTCATCAAGGCAGTAGAAGCTTCCAGATTTATTATTCCCCCCTTAACCTCGCTCCTAACTTTTTTTCACTTAATTCATTTAAAAAGGTAATCTAAGTATACGCGAAGCTGCATTGTAAAAGCGATCGCCAAATGTTGGGTTAGCCCCAGCCTCATATAATGAGTTTTCCACCAGTTGACGACCTAAAGGAGTCAACCGAAAACTATCTGTAATTCCTTGTCCGTCAACTTCTCGCCGCAGTAAGCCGACTTCAATTAACCATATCAAAGCATTATCCGCTGCCAATTCAGAGATGGAATGTTTTGTAAAGTTATTTTCAATTCCAGTTCGATCGGTAATTTCACTCATTGAGACACGTTGTGAGAGCATCTGTTCAAATAAACTTAAATTGAAAGGAGAACATCTCAGCGCTCGGGAAGCTCTTTTTAGGGTGGAAGCAGGATAGGTAAAACTTTTTTGGGTTTGCGAATCAACAGCAGGCATTTTGGATATATTTGTATTGTTTTTATTTATTATTTTAATAGTAAAATTGTTCTAATTTGAACCGAAATCACCAATTTATCCTATTTAAGGCAAGTTGAGGATGCATTTTCTTGAAAATGAAGTGAGCTATGGTGGGAAATAATTGTAGAACCAACTATTTAGAATAGAGCTATACGGTGAACAGTGAACGAAGCTGATCAAAGCTGAAAGACGCTTTATCGTTTTCGATATCTGTATGTATAGCCAGACTAAGCGAAAGCTACGTTAAGCGAGTCATGACACTTAAGAGTGCTTACCAGCTTTTAACCCTGTCATTAACCGTTAAACAAGTGATTCATCTTCATGCAGTGCGGTTAATTTAAAAAGCTTGCTTAACATTGTCGAGGTAAACTTTACCCGCGAAAGCGGAGGACGATTATGTCTAATTTTGTATTTGTCATAGATTCAAATAAGAAACCATTAAACCGATCAACCAGGGTTAGTTATTCCCATGCCGAAATCCATCGCATCTATTGACGCATTGATATTGCCTTGATATTGGTTTGATTAATGCCGTCGGCACTTTTATATATTTAATTAACGGCACAATCAAAATTATTTGAGGTAGAGGAGAAAAATCAATCTTTCCCCCACTTGCTCTGCTCCCTCCACTCCCTTCACTGCCTCCACTTGCAATTATTGCTCAAATTTTGCCTAATAATCGTGTCGTTCGGTGCTAATCTTGAAGATGACATCGCTTAATTTTAAAGTCTCTACGACTCTAAGAGTAAAAATATAGCTTCGTAATTTAGGCTCAGCATGGTTTCCACCGCAGAAAAAACACAAACTGGTTACATTACTCAAGTTATCGGTCCGGTTGTAGATGTCAAATTTCCTAACGGAAAAATGCCTGCAATCTACAACGCTTTGATCGTAAAAGGCACTAACGAAGCCGGACAAGAAATGTCCGTCACCTGCGAAGTGCAGCAGTTGCTGGGCGACAACCAGGTGCGGGCTGTTTCTATGACTTCCACCGATGGTTTGGTGCGAGGAATGGAAGCTGACGATACTGGTGCTCCGATCAGCGTACCTGTAGGAAAAGCTACCTTGGGTAGAATTTTCAACGTCCTTGGTGAAACTGTAGATAACCAAGGCCCTGTAAATACCGATGAACGCTCTCCAATTCACCGCGAAGCTCCCAAACTCACCGACTTAGAAACCAAGCCTTCCGTTTTTGAAACCGGAATCAAGGTTGTGGACTTGCTAACTCCTTACAGACGCGGCGGTAAAATCGGTCTGTTCGGCGGTGCCGGAGTAGGCAAGACCGTTATTATGATGGAGTTGATTAACAACATCGCTACCGAACACGGTGGTGTATCGGTATTTGGTGGAGTAGGGGAACGTACCCGCGAAGGTAATGACCTCTACAATGAAATGATTGAATCAAAAGTGATCAATCCCGATAACTTAAATGATTCAAAAATTGCCCTAGTATACGGTCAAATGAACGAACCACCCGGTGCAAGAATGCGGGTTGGTTTATCAGCTTTGACAATGGCAGAATATTTCCGTGATGTTAATAAGCAAGACGTACTGCTATTTATTGACAACATCTTCCGCTTTGTACAAGCAGGTTCCGAGGTATCGGCGCTATTAGGAAGAATGCCTTCTGCTGTGGGATATCAGCCTACATTGGGTACTGACGTAGGTGCATTGCAAGAGCGAATCACCTCCACCAACGAAGGTTCCATTACCTCCATTCAAGCGGTATACGTACCTGCGGATGACTTAACAGATCCCGCACCAGCAACTACCTTTGCTCACTTAGATGGAACCACAGTATTGTCTCGTGGTTTGGCAGCAAAAGGTATTTACCCTGCTGTGGATCCATTAGGTTCTACTTCTACAATGTTGCAACCCAACGTTGTTGGTGAAGAACACTATACAACCGCTCGTGCAGTACAATCTACACTGCAACGTTACAAAGAACTTCAAGACATCATCGCCATTCTTGGTTTAGATGAATTGTCTGAAGACGATCGTCTTACTGTTGCTCGCGCTCGTAAAGTAGAGCGTTTCTTGTCTCAGCCATTCTTCGTAGCAGAAGTATTCACCGGCGCACCTGGTAAATATGTGAAGCTTGATGATACCATCAAAGGTTTCAACTCGATTCTTTCTGGCGAACTTGATGACTTACCAGAACAAGCTTTCTACATGGTTGGTAGCATCGAAGAAGCCAAAGCAAAAGCTGAAAAAATGAAAGGATAATTAGTAGTTAGTCGATAGTAGTTAGTCGATAGTGGATGGTAGAGGAGTAGATTGCGGTTAGCAGAAAAGCTTCTATGACTCGAACAACTATCAACTAGCAACTAACAACTAGTGATGTAGATAGTAGTTAGTCGATAGTGGTGAGAATAGGAGTAGTACGCAGTTAGCGGAAACAAATCTATGACTCGAACAACTATCAACTAACAACTAACAACTAGTAATGTGGATAGTCGATGGTAGAGGAGTAGTACGCAGTTAGCGGAACAATCTATGACGGGCACCCATTAAAATTTTTTTAGAAGAAAAAAATTTTAATGGGAACCCTTGACTCGAACAACTATCAACTAACAACTATCAACTATCAACTAATAACTAACAACTAACAACTATCAACTAGCAATTATGACATTAACCGTTCGTGTAATCTCCCCAGATAAAACAGTCTGGGATTCAACGGCTCAAGAAGTCGTTTTACCAAGCACTACCGGACAACTTGGTATACTTAGCGGACACGCACCATTATTAAGCGCCTTGGATACAGGTGTAATGCGAGTGCGTGCCGAAAATAGTCAAAATTGGGAGGCGATCGCACTTTCGGGTGGCTTTGCTGAAGTCGATGAAGACGAAGTAACAATTTTGGTTAACGGTGCCGAGAAAGGTGAAGAGATTGAGCTTGAAGAAGCCCGTACTGCTTTTAACGAAGCTCAAACTCGTTTGAATCAAGTAGCCCAGGGCGATAGACAAGCCCAAATCCAGGCAACTCAGACTTACAAACGCGCTCGCGCTCGCTTTCAAGCCGCAGGCGGTATGGTATAAGTATCTACTTATTGAGAATTTAAATCAAAAACTCCTCCTTTGCATCAGCAAGAGGAGTTTTAATAGTTGCTTTGGGTATTAGTAAAATTACTGCAATTCATATTTTAATTTAGGCATTAACCGCTGCATGTTCTTCAATAACCTTGCTTGCCAAGTTTTGGTACTAGAACCAATAATCATGATTTCAACCGTCTTTTTCTTGCGGGAAGTGAGAATAAATTTCGATAGCATATCGATTCCCGAACTATTTAGAAG
>JBCBQE010000300.1:0-7572 GCA_039820385.1 Cyanobacteria bacterium J06635_10 | reverse complement strand
CAATAATTTATCTTTAAAAAATTGACTTTAATAAATAGTATCTATGTATATTAAATTACCCCGATAGTCGAATAAATGCTAAAAATAATTGAAGTTTGTATTGATGAAAAATAAGAGTACAAAGCGAGTTTCAACTATGGTTTAACTATCAAGCTAATAACTGTAATTTGGGTTTATAGATACTATTTATTAAAGTCAATTTTTTAAAGATAAATTATTGAAACAACAGATCCGACAATACTGAGTTGTTTTCCTATTCCCTATTCCCGATATTAGTTAGGAGGAAATACTTTGCTTCAAAAACCCGGTATGTTAAAACGAAGGAAGAGGGAAGAAGGAAGAGCCGAAGTTGTTTGGAATATCTATGGGGATTTAAACCCCAATCCAATTCTTCCACCGTATGACGGGAACCCTTAAAAGTTTTTTAGAAGCAAAAACTTTTAAGGGAACCCTATGACAGTGGGGAATTAAACCCATATGTTTAGTTTAAGATACCGGGTTGATTTATTATTACAAATCATTAATAAATACTACGTTTTGTTATACAAATAGACTTCTGTATTTAAAGATAAAAAATTGAGTTATGAGTTGTCTTAGCAGAAGAATTACGAAAAGCCTCTCAAAGGGTGGCAATCAGGCTTAGTAACAGGTAGTTAACGGTTAACAACTCATAACTACATAATTCCATGATTAACCCTTGTTGACTCGGGCTAAAGGAAAAATAATATCATCCAAAGTTCGCAGTAATTCTTGTTCGTTGTAGGGTTTAGAGAAGTAAGCCCGGGCACCTAATTGCATTGCTAATTGTCGGTGTTTATCGCTACTACGGGAAGTCAACATTGCAACAGGAATCTTTTTAAACTCGCTGTTTGATTTTACTCTACCTAAAAAGCCATAACCATCCACACGAGGCATTTCTATATCGCAAATTACAGCTTGTACGCTCAAACCAGTTTGGAGTTTTTCCAAAGCATCTTGACCATCTTTTGCTTGTTCTACTTGATACCCACCTTTTTCCAAGGTTAATGCTAAAAAGCGTCGGACATTGATTGAATCATCTACGATCAAAATCGTACCTTTGCCCTTACTTACGTGTTCAACTGCTTGTTCCTCTGTTTGATTTAGGAAAGCAGTTTTTAACCTTGTAGATGGTAATTGATTGTTTTTAGGATTACGTTCGCTAGCAGCTATCGTGTAAAGTAATTCCCCAACATTTACTAAAGCGACTACCCTTCCATCACCGAGAATCGTACAGTTACTAAAGCCAGCTGGTAAAGGTATATCTCCTTCAACGCGACGAATGGCAACTTCCATTTCTCCCCAACAACGATCGATTTGCATTGCTACCAACTGATTGTTATTTTTCACAATTAACACGCTCATAGCATTAATTGCTGGGGGAGTTTCTAAATCGGGGTTGTCGTAACGAGGACAGTTAAACTGTAAATAATCACTAAGGCCAATCAAAGGTAAAGTCTTTCCTTGCCAACTTAAAACTTCCCCACCACCGACTCGTAACACTTGTTCATTATCAAGTAAGAATATCTCTTCTACCACATCTGTCGGGAAAGCTAATAACATTCGACTGCTTTCTACCAAAAGAACTCGGGAAACCGAGAGTGTAAAAGGCATTGACAGGGTAAAGGTGGTTCCAACTCCGGGTACAGTATCGACTTTAATATCTCCCCGTACCTGTTTGAGATTATTACGAACCACATCCATACCTACACCGCGACCTGATAATGCTGTAACTTGGTCTGAGGTGGTAAATCCAGGCTCAAAAATCAACGATAATATTTCTTCGTCGGTAGCTTGATTAATCAAAGATGCATCCAACCCCATTCCGATAGCGCGATCGCGAATTTTATCTAAAGAAATACCTTTACCATCATCGCGCATGGTAATAATGGTGCGATTAGAACGGTTAGTAGCAGTGATTTCAATTAAACCTTGTTCTGGCTTACCTTGTTGTATTCTTGTAGGGGGATCTTCAATACCGTGGTCAAAGGCATTTCTCAACAGATGCATTAAGGGATCGTTTAAAGCTTCTAAAATGCTTCTCTCAATCAGAATATTAGCGCCTTCAAGTTTCAACTGAACATTTTTGCCGTATTCTACGCACAAATCGCGCAAAGCCCTAGGAAAACGATCGGTTAAATCTGATAACGGACGCATCCGTACTTGAGTTAGTTTACGCTGTAATTGTTTTGAAGTTTTATTTAATTTCCGTGAAATATTATCTGTATCGTCAAGGCTAATTTGAACATCTGTTGTCACCTCTTGCACCATGACGATGGTTTCCATCACTTCCTGGGAAAGCAAGTTCAACTCGTTGTAGCGATCCATTTCTAAAGCATCAAATCCATTATTGATGCTATCAGAGTCATAACTTTGCTGTGATTCAATATTCCCAACATCTCCCGGAACCAGGGCTAGGGATGTAAATGAAGATTTTACGGAAACCTGCGTAGCCATTTTATCGTATGCAGTACGCAGATTTTGATTTTCGCGATCGAGAACTTGCACCCTTTGGCTGAGATTGCGAACTAATTTGCGCAATCTTTCCATTTGCAAATTTAATCCGTTGCGTTGAATAATCAGTTCGCCAAATAAATCGTTGATTTCTTCTAGTTGTTTGGTGGGAACCCGGACTGTATTTTCTACCGATTCGCCGCTTCGAGCAGCTACAGCTTCGGGTTTGCGTTCGACAAATGCTTGGGTTACCGCTGGAATTTCTTGGGCGCTTGCGGGTGTATGTACCTCGACTTCATCAAACTCGGAAGCGGCACTCTCTTGAGCAAAAGCTGCTTCCAAAGCTTCAAAATCCGCAGTAATGATATCGTCAACCAGCCAATTTTCTTCTGTTGTATCTTCTACTTCTTCTACTTCTTCTATTGGTTGTGGAAAATCTGGTTCTAATTCCACTGGTGCACTAGCTTGTGGTAATTGCGCTTCACCCAACTCCAATTGTGTAGGTAGACTTTCTATTTGAGAAGTTAATACCAAAGCTTGGGAGCGCCGCCATCCAGCAAGGGCTGCACGAGCAATTTCTTCAATTTGAGAGGGTGGTGCAACTTCTAATTGATTTTGAACTGATTGGCAAAAGCTGCTAAAAGCTTCCAATTGCAACATTTCACCCAAACCAGCTAACTCTGCTGCCATAATAGCAATTTCTTCTTTAAGACAAGGTTGTTCGCTGTCAGCGACTACTGACTCCAGACGCTGCAAACAACCTTCTACTTCCGTCTCAAACAGCAGGGGTACGATATCTTGCCCATCTTCAGGTGATAGCATTGAAGAAGCATCTTCTGGGGTGGGATCTCCCAAACGCTCGTGCAACTCTTCAAAAACCGGGTAGCAAAAATTGGCTAACCACTGCTCGTCTAATTGATGACCTTCTGAATGTAATTCTACTATCTGTCGCAGCCAATCGACTCCAGAAAGAAGTAAACTTTGTAATTGAGTATCTACTTCTCGCGAGCTTTTCCTAGTTTTGAGAACCTTAAACGAATCTTCTAGGCGGTGAGCCAAATCGCTTAGGGAGCGAAATCCCATCATCGCCGCTCCTCCTTTGATGGAATGAGCGGCTCGAAGCGCAGCGTTTATTTTTTCCAAATCGATGCGGTTGCTGGTGTCGATTTCTAGCAATACCCCTTCAATAGTATTGAGGTAATCGCTAGCCTCCTCCAGAAACTGCATCTGGATTTCAAATTCTTTGTCCTGTGACATATTATTTGTCCCTAGCCATTAGTCATTAGTTATTAGTTATTAGTCATTAATTATTAAATATTAGTTATTAGTTATAAATAACTAATAACTAATCTACTGGTAACCAATTACTCTTAACTAACCTTGAATGTACCGACACTATCTTGTAATTGTTGGGAAATTGCAACAGTCTGTTGCAGCGATTCGGAAACTTGACGGGAAGAAGTGCTAGTACGCTGTGAAACAGCAGCAATTTCTTTCATCAAAACGCTTACTTGGTGAGATGTGTCTACACCGCGATCTGTAGTTATAGAAATAGACTGTACCAAGTCATCTATTTGGCGAGAAACCTCTAGAATCTGACTTAATGACAGCTTAGCATCTTCCACAATTTGCGTCCCTTTAACCACCTGGGATACTCCTACTTCCATTGCTTGTACAACATCAGTAGTTTCACGCTGGATATTTTCTACGATTTGTTCTATCTCATTAGTAGCGGCAGCACTTCTTGCCGCTAATTCGCCGACTTCTTCGGCTACTACAGCAAAGCCTTGCCCTTCTTCGCCAGCACGTGCTGCTTCAATTCCGGCATTAATTGCCAATAGGTTGGTTTGCATGGAAATCTGGTTGATCAATGCTACCACACGAGAAATTTGCTGCGTAGATTCACCTAGTCTCTTGACTTTTTTGGCGGTTTCACCTACTGTTTCTCGCAAATTTAAAATATTTTGTACCGTCAACTCCATTGCTTGTCCAGAATTGGCAGCGGTACTTCTAGCAGTATTGGCAATGGTGGCAGCTTCTCGAGCATTTTCTGCTACCGCCTGCATCGATCGCGTCATCTCATCTACAGCATCCAAAGTGCGAGTAATTTCCCCTGCTTGGGCAAGTGCTTCTTCTGCTAGAGAGCTAATCGCGCCAGAGTTGTCACCAATAGCTTGATTCACTTTGGTAGCGGAGCTTTTCACTTGAGTAACGATATCGCGCAAACTTTCGACGATCGAGTTGAAAAAGTCGGCAACTGTACCTATGTCACCGGCGGTAACGTCGGCACGTACGGTTAAGTCTCCTTGGGCTGCACCTTCGACTTCACTGAGTAATTCAATCAGCTGCATTTGCAGCTCTTCTTTTTGCTGTCTTTCGTCTTCGGAATCGCTTTGGGCAACTACTCGCGCTTTGTCTACCTTCTCCAATAATTTAGCTTGCTCTACAGCAAAACCGATTTGAGTTGCTAACTGTTTAAACAAATCAATTTCCTGTTGCTGCCATTCTCGCGGGCTTTCGCAATTATGGGCAATCAATAAACCCATTAAGTTGTCTTCAACTAAAATTGGTGCAACTAAATTAGCCTGCACTGCAAACTGTTCCAACATTTTTATGTAGCAGGCGGCTTTCTTCAAACCAGTATCTTCATAAATGTTTGTAATTGCCCGCACGCGTCCGTTTTTATACATTTTTACTTGACGCTCGCGGAAACAAGGATCTTCAATGTAAGCCCCCATCATTTTGGGAAAACCGGCATTCACCGATTCGGAAACCACTTTCCCATCCCATGTTTCGGGATTCAATTCATAAACAACAACTCGATCTGTTTTCAAGGCTTGACGAATTTCTCGAACTGCTGTTTTATAAATATCTTCAACCTTGAGGCTTTTACGGATATTCAGGGTAATATCTGCTTTTAATTTTTCTCTTTGTGCTTCTACTTCTTGTTCCTTTACTAATAACTGCAACTGGGATGCCATTTGATTAATGTTGGCATTTAGTAGCCCAATTTCATCTTCTGCTCCCACATCCAAACGGGTATTAAATTCACCTTTACCCAATTTTTCAACGGCTGTAGTGGCTTTTAAAATCGGTTGGGTAGCCTGTTTTGCCAACCAAACTGCTACAAATGCCACTGCGATCGCCGTTAATCCCGTTCCCAAAGCAATATAAAACAACAAACTTCTTCGCGGCGCAAATGCCGTAGAAGCATCGGTTGCTAAAACTACATGCCAATTCAAAGACTGCAAACCTTTTATTTGCATTTGTTCTACCGATGGTAGGTAGCTTACCAATTCAAGCTCTAAATTGCTTTTATGGTTAATAACATCTGTAAAAGCCTTTTTTGCTTCAGTTATTCCATATTCTTGTTGAAGTGTATTATCTGGAGATGTTTCAGAGGCACTCAGAAAAATTTGATTTTTAGCATTAGCATTAGCTAAGTAAAACTTTTGTCCCGAGCCCGCATAATTTTTAACTACGTCTTGCAAAGATTTAACAGGCATCCGCGCTATAACTACAGATGTAGTTGTTCCTGCCAGATTCTTAATCGGAGCTGCGGTATAAATATCAAAGCTATTGGTAGATTTGGAAAATTCTGGCTCACTGATAACAGCATTGCCTGTTTCTATAGCCTTTTGAAAAAAATCTGAATTACCTTTATTCCTAAAAATATTTCCTTGAGATTGAACAATTGCATCTCCATTCAAATTAAAAATGCCAATGCTGTCGTATACTTTATAAGCATCAACATAATTATTCAGTACCGCTCTTTTTTGAGCAGAATTAGCCCTAATGCTGCTGATAATCGGCAGATTAGCTAATACCTGAATATCTCCATACCGCTCAAACATAAAACGGTTGACTTTATCCGCAAAATCTTTTGTTTGTGCTTCCTGTAACTCAGAAACTTTGTTAGTCAAAGATTGACTGGCAACAGTATAGGCACCGGCACCAATTACCAAAACTGGCAGCGTTGCCATGGCGATCGCTACAATTGTAGTCTTGGTGCTCAAGCTCAACCGTTTAAATCGAGCAATTAAACTATTAGAGGAATTTCCTCTATTCTCTTGGGACGAAGATAGTTGTATTGCAATATCATTCTTGTTAGAAGATGAAGTAAGTGATGCCGGAGCAGGAGCATCACCACTAGACGCCGAATCTGTTTTATTAAGCATAAATTAATCGCCCGGTCGTGGTAAATTATTACACTAAACATCCATGAATTTTGCTGTACACCCTATTCACTGCGCAGATTAGAAGAATGCACGATAGCTTGTGCATCTAGTACCAGTAATATTTCTTTTTGTTGAACAATGCATCCGCGTAAATAGGGAACTAGACTAGATGCAACTTGGCCTATAGGAGAGCGAATTTCATCGTTGTTAAACCTGAGAGTGCCGATAATTTCATGCACCACTAAACCCAAAATCATTGATTGTGTCCGAACAATTATTACACTGTATTGTCGAGGGCGATTCTGGGGGGATTGTAGGTTGAGTATCTTGGGTAAGTCAACCACCCAAACGATACGACTTCGCCAATTCATTAATCCCAAAATGCCAAAAGCCATATTAGGCATAGCTGTCACAGACTCCACAGACACCACCATTGCTTCTTGTGTCTGCTGCATTGATAAAATAGCAGGAGTTTGGGGATTTATAAAAAATTTGAGATAGCCATCTCCTAAGTTATTTTGGTTTTGCGCGTTAGCTAATGTAATACTTGAATTATTCATTGATTCAAATTGCTACTGATTTAATAGCACGTAAAAGCTCTTCACGAGTATAAGGCTTAGTAAGATAGGCATCAGCTCCTTGCCTCATTGCCCACAAACGGTCAATTTCCTGGTTCTTTGAACTACAAATAACTATGGGAACTTTGTGAGTTGCGGGATTTTTTTTCAAGGAGCGACAAAGCTCAAAACCACTCATTCCCGGCATTACTACATCTGTAATAACTGCATCGGGTTTTTCTAATTCTAATTTCTCTAATGCTTCCTGACCTCCTGTAGCTTTTATTACTTTATAACCGCTCTCGTTTAAAAAATGACTTATTAATTCCAATTCACTAGGTGAATCTTCCACCACCAAAATTGTC
>JBCBQE010000299.1:0-7574 GCA_039820385.1 Cyanobacteria bacterium J06635_10 | reverse complement strand
TTTATTGCCGTTGCTTGTACACTGACTGATTTTTGAAGAAATAATAAGGCAATGAGTGTACGGCACCATCCGAGCGTTGTGACAATATCGTAAGTCCTAATATTAATTTTTATCTAAAGTTAATTATATCTCAGGTATATAAATATGATTACAATCAGAAAGGTAATTACTATTGTTATTTTGACTTGTATATTAGGTTGCTCTCCTAGTAATTCAACACAAAATAATTCTTCAAATAATTCTTCACCTCAATCTCAATCTGACATATTAAAAGATACTTCTATCGTTCCAGGAAAGCGCGTCGGTAGGGTGACGGGAAAAACGACTCGCTCCGATTTAGTCAAAATGTTTGGTGAATCCAAGCTTAAAGATGACATCATTTTAGAAGATGAAGGAACAATTTCAGTTCCTGTGACTAAAGTAAACTTAGGTACAGAACATAGTTTTACAATTGGTTGGGAAGAAGATACTCGTGAAAGATTATTATATATAAGAGATTTAGGTTCTGCTTGGAAGACTCCAGAAGGCATTGGTGTCGGAACTTCTTTTCAGGAATTACGCCAAAAATTAGGTGAGTTCAAATTAACTGGATTAGGTTGGGATTACGGCGGATTTATCAATTTAGAAACTACTAAATTATCTGAATACCAAGGCAAAATTTCTTTCAAGCTTGCTCCCGATGAAAAAGCTGTTCAAAAATATCCGAAACAGTATGAAGCTATATTGGGTGACAGAGAATTATCTTCAACTAATCCAAATTGGCAACCTTTAGATATGAAGGTTTTTCAAATTATTGTATTGTTTGATGAATAATTAACATTGACTTCTCAAGTTAATTTCTAACAAATAATACCGGCAAAACCCTAAGCTCAGCTACCTAGTACCGCTTGCGTTCTTCAAAAGTCAACTCGCTTCGCTCGAAGGAAGCCCGAAGGGCTTGGTCAAAAGCATCCGCCGTGCTGTACTAGTGCTCAATCCTCCAAGCCTACCTTAAAGTGCTCCCAATAGGATTGATAATTGATAATTGATAATTGATTAAGAACCCAATTTAAAGGCTTCTACAAATAAGCTATAAATAAAACCTACTTTTAGTAAATTAAGTGATTCCACCCAGAGAACTCGGCGTTCTTTTGGGGGTCTTCTGTAAACTATCCGACTGCCTGTTTCTGTTAAGAATACTAAAAAACCAGCGATCGTAATATCCAAAACTGCTCTTTGGCCAGCTGTAGTCGCAACTACTGTACCGAAAAAAAAGCCGAACAAAAAACTGATAATTAGCAGCGATATTCTCCGCCAAGGATTGAGAAACCATAGCGCTAGATTCCTGACGATTAAGTCGAATAGGGAGTTTAAGCGAGTGTTTTGCATTTCTGATAGAGGGTTTAGGAGTTAGAAGTTAGGAGTTGTCACAGACGTAGCAGTGCTACGTCTGTTATTGAGTTAAGAGTTAATATTCAAAACTATATTATCCCATGCCCAATTCCCTTCGGTCTCAGGAACCGAGCAGGTCACCCAGAGTCATTTTAATGTGGAATGGTATGTTGTCTCTTAATATTGACTAACGGCCGATTATTGATGACTAATAACTAGTGTCCCACTAATTATAAACTGATGACTCAAAGTGTTGCTAAGCATTGGTGGAAGAATATAGAAAAGCGTCCGCTCCTGGCAGTGACGCTATCAATTTTATGGTTAATTTTAGTTACTGGGATCGCTTTTTTTTGGCATTTAGGAAGTATTAGCTTAATTGATGAGACTGAACCGCTGTTTGCGGAAGCTTCTCGTCAAATGTATGTTAAGGGTGATTGGATTACTCCTTATTTTAACGGGGAGACTCGTTTCGATAAACCTGCTTTGATTTACTGGTGCCAGGCGATCGCTTACAAGATTGTCGGGGTTAATGAATGGGCAGTGCGTTTACCTTCAGCGATCGCTGCTTTGGGTTTGATTGGTTTGACGTTTTATACTTTGTATTACTATCAAGCTAAAACTGACGATCTCGAAGGAGTTTACCGTCCTTCTCGACGTTGGTTAACTGCTGGCTTGGGTGCTGCTGTAATAGCCTTAAACCCGGAAATGATTGTTTGGGGTAGAACGGGTGTTTCCGATATGCTGCTGACGGGATGCATGGCATCGGCTTTATTATGCTTTTTCCAAGGATACACCCAACCTCCAGAATCACCCGTAAAAGCACGGTGGTATTTTGCTTTTTATATATTAATTGGCTTAGCTATTTTAACTAAGGGACCAGTGGGTATTGTCTTACCCGGCTTTATTATTTTTCTATTCGTGCTTTATCTTGGCAATTTTTGGCAGGTTGTACGGGAAATCCAGCTAATTCGGGGAATGCTTGTTATCTGTGCCGTATCAATTCCTTGGTATGCATTAGTAACTTGGCAAAATGGTTGGAATTTTATTGATTCCTTTTTTGGTTTACATAATGTCGAACGCTTTACAGATGTTGTAAACGGACATTCGGCTCCGTGGTATTTTTATTTTATAGTTGTAGCGATTGGTTTTGCTCCGTACTCAGTTTATTTACCTGCTGCAATGTTAGGAATAAGGTTTTGGCAGCGTAAATCGTGGATATCTACAGAACGTTCTCAACAACTTGGTTTGTTTGCTTTTTGTTGGTTTATTGGAATTTTCAGCTTTTTTACCATTGCCGTTACTAAGCTTCCCAGCTATGTATTACCGTTAATGCCAGCCGCCGGTATTTCGATCGCACTGTTATGGAGTCATTTGATATTGGATGGTGGTACTCAGAAAGTGGGAACGGAAACTAAATCCTCCTCTTCATCATCTCCTGGCACAATTTCCCTACCTTTGATGCAATTAAGCGGCTTGATAAACATCATCTTTACCTCAGCGGTAGGATTTATCTTTTTCCGTGTCAGTAGTTTAATAGGCCCCGATCCCGCAGCACCAAATTTTCAACAAATGTTGCAAAGGTCTAATTTACCAGTTTTAGGAGGGATAATTTGGCTAGCTGCTGCTGTCATAATTGCAATTTTCTTAATACGCCGCCGTTATTTGCATTTAATAGTTATAAACTTGTTGGCATTTACAGCATTTATGACATTTGTTCTGACTCCAGCTTTATTTGTGATGGATGTTAGCCGTCAGCTACCTTTAAAGCAGTTATCGCAATTAGCAGTAAAGGTACAAAAACCTGGAGAAGAATTAATCATGGTTGGCTTTAAAAAACCTAGCGTCGCTTTTTACACTCAACGTCGAATTAATTACATCAAAAACAATAAAGAAGCAGGGGATTACGTCTTAAATCAAACAAAATCGAACTCAGTACTAATCCTCTCCCAACCAAAAAAATTTCCCAAAATGGGATTAGTACCAACCGATTATGAAAATATAGCCAGCTTACAAGCTTATAGTTTGATTCGAGTATCAATCAGTGAACAGTGAACAGTGAACAGTGAGCAGTGAGCAGGGACAATTTTTTCTGGATTAAATAGGAAGTAATATAACGATCTATTTTTGACGACTCCGCTTCGCTAAAGTTAGGGGATTCTCAGATAAAAATTTATATGAAGTAATTATCTTTGGCTCGATCTTAACTCCGAGTTATTTAGCTCTAAATTGCCAAATACTACTGCTGCCTGTTGACTGTTAACTGTTAACTGTTGACTGATAAAGCTTGATTAATTCTATTTAACAAGTTTTCCATCGAAATTGAACGAGGTAACATTTGGGTAGCGATAGTTTCTGAAGAAAATTCAGAAGTTTCAAATTTTTCTTCTACTCCATCTGAATTGAATCGCTGATCGAGTAACAGCAATGGTGGTAAATCTAAAGCCGTCTGTTCTAACACTTCTAGTACCGATTTAACCTTCAATTCTATTGTGGATTCTCCCAAACAAATTAATAGTAAATCTACGCTTTCATGACGTAATTGTTGTAATAGTTCTTTCCAAGAATGGCACATGGCTGCTTTGAAGCCTGCTGTTTGTAGGTATTGAACCAAAGCTTGAAACCATTCCGTTGGACGAGAGTTAGTTTGGGTTTCTTCGTTCCTTAAAGAACAAGGAAGTTTATCACTACATGGTAAATTAACTTTGCAACCCTCGTTACCTTTAATTTCCTTTGTTTCGCAGTTAATTATTGCTCTCGGTAAATCCGGTAAAATTGTCAAATCCACTACTAAAATATTTGGCGGACAACATACACCAGCAGCGATTTGCAGAACTGATAATAAGGTAGGTGCTTTTTCCTTGTCAATTTTATTGTCTTTACCTAATTGCGTTAAACAAGGAAATACGGATAGTTGGCTAATTTTCGATGCTGCTTGTGTAGTTTCTACAGTACGAGTCACTAAGGGTAAAGCTGCTAATTTCTTACTTTGACTAACTTGTGTCAAGTAAGTTTGAGCGAGTGGCATTTCTACATCTAGTAAAATTACATCGAAATTCCAAACACGAGCTAAAAGTTGTGCTTGCTCTATGCCATCCACTTCTATTACTCGATGTTTTCCTAAAGACGGATGATAACTTAAAGATTCTGCTTCGGGTTTTACTAATCTCAGAATTCTTAGTGGCGTTTGTGCTTCTGCGGTTTTATAACTGTTCGCCGAAGCTGTTTTAACTTCGGGTGTGGCACTGCTATTTTCTAATATTCCTGCCAAAGCTTCATATTGTACTGGTAAACTCAGGAAATGATCGGCACGTTTGCTAAATGCTTGTTCTTTTTCCGCTGCACTAGCCGTGACGATCGCTGGAATATCGCGAGTTGCAGCATCCGATTTGATTAATGTCAACACATCCCAACCTGAAAGTAAAGGTAGTAAGGGATTGATAAAAATAGCCATGGGTTGGAGTCTTCGGGCTTTTTCTAATGCTTCACACCCAGAGCGAGCCACTACCACCCGGTATCCTAAAGCACTCAAATTCCTCGTTAAATCTTCTATATATCGAGCTACAGTTTCCACAACCAACACTAAGCTATTGGGAAAAGTTTGCAAGTTAGGAATAGAAGTTTCTCGAGCAGTTGAGGATTTAAAATTATTTTGGTTGCCTGGAATATTTTCTACAGATAATTCTTTGAGTGAAGCAGAACGACGCAATACTGTATCTTCTACAACTTGTAATTCTGCAGATTGTAGGTATTCCTCGGTATTATTTAAACCGATTTCTCCAACTATTTTATTCGGAGGAGATGGAGGTAGCAGCAATGTAAACTGACTACCCGAACCTTCTCGGGATAAAAAGCTGACATCACCACCATGAAGTCGAGCTAAAGCTCTGGTTAATACTAACCCCAAACCCGTACCTTCATGTTGGCGAGTCATAGGATTTTCGAGTTGCTGAAACTTTTGAAATATCAAATGTTGTTGATTTTCGGGAATACCTATACCTGTATCCCAAACCGTAAAAGCAATCCAACCTTCCCAACAATTTACCTGCAAACCAATTTCACCATTTGCTTCGGTAAATTTAAACGCATTGGAAAGCAAATGTACCAGCATTTGACGCAAACGCAAATCGTCGGCAATAATTTCTTCTAATCCCGATTCGATATCAAGGATCAATTGATATTCCGACTCAAACTCAGATGCTTTCGCTTTGGTAGTTTGAAGGTGGATAGCTTTTGCCTCCTCAACTGCGCGCGAGCATAGCTTCTTGATATTGACTTTTGTAGGAGTCAGCGTCATTTGCCCTGCTTCCATGCGGGTTAAATCTAAAATATCGTTAACCACGCTCATCAAATGACGGCCACTTTGATGAATTAATTGAGCGTACCGTGCTTGTCGATCGTTAAGCTTTCCTAATTGCTGATCCGACAGCAAGCGCGATAATCCTAACACTGCTGTTAAAGGAGTTTTCAATTCATGACTAATACAAGCCAAAAATTCATCCTTTAAACGGTTCAGTTGAATTAAATCGGCATTTTTCGCCGCTAATTCCTGAGTTAGTTGCTGCTGCTCGGTTATATCGGTAGCCAAAACTAACCACAACCGCTTATCTTCCGGTAACTGGTTATTATTTTCTCGTGCAATTAATTCTTTATTCCAGGTTGAAAAATTAGCGAAGTCACGGATGTCCTTATGGTCTAGCTCTAAGGGTATTTTGGCAAATCGCCAAACTCTTTCTTGTCCATCTTGCATTTCCACAATACAGACACAACTACCTGGAGTGCTATCTATAAAACAGCGATTCAAAGCTGAAACTTCTGATTGCTGCTTTGAGGGGGGATTTACAACATCAGTTTGCGGTTGTACATTTCCTTCAATTGTGCTTTCCAAAAGCTCTTTTAAACCTTCTGGATCTTTCAATTCCCCAAACTGTTCGTACCAAAGTGGATTTTGCGATATAACTTCTTTTGTATCAGTTTCGAGCATTAATGCCCAAGGAAGCCCTTCAAGTAATTGTGCCGCATATTTATACGCCCCTTCGCTGCTGCTGTCTCCACTCTTTGAGGAGTGAATTTTATTTTTAGCATCGCCTTCGGTGAAGGCTGGGGCACCTTCAGGGTGGAGTTTGTTGATTTTTGTCCTGGAAATAACTGAGATAGAGTTACCCGCCCCTTGATAAACTTCCGTTTGCTGAGAACCCGAATTTATCCCTACGTTTTCGCTACTATAATCGGATAACGCTAAACGTCGCAATAGCCGAAAGCTATCTAAAAGCCCTAAAAATTTTCCATGTCGATCCACCAGCACCCAGTTGGGAGAGTTTATTGGCAATTTTTGAGAACGCAATTTGGAGCCAAATTGCTCTAAACTTAAAGAAGAACTGAAAGTTTGAATAGGTTGGATCAAACCAAAATCTAAACTAGAAATTGGTTGGGACCAATCGAATTTTTCTGTGTTTCCTGGTTCGTCCTGTTCTAGATAAATGATTTGCGCTAGCAGATTCGTTGAATTTAGCAATCCTAGGGGAATTTGCTGCTCGTTGTTTACTACTAACTGCTGGTAGTGCTGCTCTCGATCAAAAATAGACAGCACCTTTTTTACAGGAGTTGTATCGTGGCAACTGGGTACTCTAGTTACAAACTCGTAAAGCGGGTAATCTTGGATTGACATATGCTTTGCGGGAGTTTCTCTTCCTTCGGAAGCATCCGGCATCACTAAATTAGTTGCCTGTGCCGTGCCTTTTACAAGGGATTGCAACTTGCCGAATTATTAGGCAGGGTCATAGAGCGGGCGATTTTAACCAAAACTCTATGGCTTATGTTAAGCAATAGAGCTTGACGGGTACCCATGAGAATTTTTTTCTCATTAAAAGAATTCTCATGGGAGCCCTTGACCTGACGCTCAGCTACTTACTGATACTTGAACTTTCCGTGCGGGTCCTTCTCCCTTTGCGGTTAGCAGATTCATTTTGCCTGCCCGTAACAAGCATAAGCTAGGTTGGTCACTGACGGATGCACCAATGGCGGCTATTAAAACAATTATTACTTCAAAATTCACTTAAAAACCTTTAGGAATTATAATGATTTAAATTACTACATTCTTTATAATTTATTTATGTATCTTATCATTTCTTCAGCAAAAAAAATATATTTCTAAAGTTGTACTTAATTATTAGACGAGCATGAACCTTCGACAGTCCAAATGCAAT
>JBCBQE010000298.1:0-7607 GCA_039820385.1 Cyanobacteria bacterium J06635_10 | reverse complement strand
CTCTCCCGAAATATTTAATGAAAAAGACGAGTAATCATGATTTAAGGGGTAGTTCAATGAGAAATTCTGTCTCCTGTGACTCGGTAGTGCGGCAACTTAACTTACCACCATGTTTTTTAACCACAATCGAATAGCTAGTTGATAATCCTAAACCCGTACCGCTACCAACGGGCTTCGTGGTGAAAAATGGGTCGAATATTTTGTTTAAAACCGACATATTTATACCAATACCATTATCAGCGATGCTAATTACCACGTTGCGATCGTTCTTGAGTGAGGTGCGAATGCTTATCCTTGGTTTGTCTTCTTTCTCGCTATTTTTTTGTTTTTGTCGCAAAGCATCTATGGCATTACCGATAATATTAATAAATACTTGATTTAATTCAGAAGCATAGCAGCTAACTTTTGGAAGCTTCCCGTATTCTTTAATTACTTCAATTGGTGGATATATATCATTTGAAGTGAGTTGATGCTGCAACATTAAAAGAGTGCTATCAATGCCGGAGTGAATATCTACGGGTTTCATTTCGGATTCATCTAAGCGAGAAAAATTCCGCAATGACAAGACAATTTCACGAATGCGTTGTGCGCCTACATTCATTGAATCAAGGATTTTTGGTAAGTCAGCAATCAGAAAATCGAAATCCATATCAGCAAGTTTATCTTCAATTTCCGGCGGAGATTTAGGACAAAACTTTTGATATAAATGAATCAACTCAATTAATGATTCTACGTAATCGTTCGCTGGGGTGAGATTACCGTAAATAAAGCTGATTGGATTATTGATTTCGTGAGCGATACCAGCAACCAGTTGTCCTAAACCAGACATTTTTTCGGCTTGAATCAGTTGGGCTTGAGTGAATTGCAATTCTTGCAAGGTTAATTCTAACTGAGTTGCTTTTTGTGTTAAAAGAAGGGTACGCTCTTCGACTTTTTGCTCCAAGGTATGGGAATAACCTTCGAGTTGGCCATAAAGTTGAGCATTTTCCAAGGAAATAGCAGCTTGGGCTGTGAGTAAATTTAGAATGTCTACACGGGAGCGTGTAAATGCACCAATGGTTAATTTATTTTCGAGATATAACAACCCGATAAATTTACCTTGATTTAAAATCGGCATACAGAGCAAACTTTTGGGTTGTTGCTGCATTATGTAGGAGTCGGCGATAAAATCATTTTGCGCTGTGGCATCATCTAAGATAACTTTTTTTAAAGTACGTTTGGTGTAGTTAACTATCGTATTGGGGATGTCTTTGCTATGTGAATATAGTAAATTTAATAATTTCACACCTCCACTGATAGTAGCGAGGGCTTCGAGCATCAAGGTATCGTCTTTGAGCAATAGTAAAGCAGCTTTTTTCGCTCCAGCATTTTCCATTACTACTTGCATTAACTTGGCAATTAATTCTTCTAATTGAATTTCACCTGATAGGGCTTGCGAGGCTTTAACAATGCAGGCGAAATCGAGGGCTTGGGAAATACTGCGACTAGAATGAGTTTGGATGGTTTGATTTATAAGAGAAGATTTATCAACACTTTGAATATTAGTTTCGTTGATTTGAAAGTTATGTTTTGGTGTTTGTAAAATTGGTGAAAGTAGCCGGGGATAGCGTTTTTCTAAATCATCGATTTTTGCTTTTGCTCCCCAACGGGCGTAGCAGTAGTATGCTTCTTGCATGTAACCAATCGCTGCTTTTTCTTTACCCCAATCGAGGTAAAATTTGGCAACCAGTTCGTTAGCGAGGGCTTCTTCAAGGGTATATCCGTTGGCTTTAGCTCCAGAAATAGCTTTTTCGTATAGCTCAATAGCTTGTGCTTGCCCCTTTAAAACTCGGCATTTTTCGGCTTCTACCAAATCTACTTTATGTTGGTGATTCATGGGGGCATATTTTGCCCAATGTTGCAGTTGCGTCTGGTTTTGCTCCACCCGTTGGAGTGTATCTGCTATCTCCTCCGATTGCGAATTCAAAGCTGCCAGAGCAGTTAAAGAATCATAGAAATAAAACACAGGTTTACCAACAGTTCCCGCGTCAGCCATTAAATAGCGCCTGAGTTCAACGGCATGACTTTTAGCTGATTCAATCTCCTCAAACTGGTAGCAAAGCATCAGCTTATATAAGTGGTAGTAAAATAACCCAAACAAGTCATGGGCTTCGAGCAGTCGAGGTAGAAATTCTACTTCTTCGAGGGCTTCGCCAGATAAAACACTCGGATGCTCCCCAATTCCCAATAAATTTAAAATAGATTGCCAATAGATTCGACAGTAATTAGCTGTTGTCAATTGATTCAATTGCAGCAAACCATTACAGTAGGCGCGAGTTTCCTGCTCCAAAGTAGCTAGGGGCTCGGAGCACCAAAAAGAATGGAGACAAAAGTTGTGGGCATTATATCCAACAAATTCCAAATTTCCAACTTCTAGCCCAGCTGTATAACCCTCTTGCAGGAGGCACAATGTTTCTTTAATGTGGGATTTGCGGTGTAAGATAAATGTCCCCACAACAATTAATATTTCTGGTTTGACAGCTTTGGCTTCCAGTCGGGAGACGACTTCAAGTGCTAACTGGCCAAACTTTACCCCTGCATCCACATCGTGCATCATATTACAAGCAATGATGCCATAGGTGGCATAAGCAAGGGCTGAAGCTGCTGTATTCCCATATTGAATCGATAGTTTGACTGACAAGGCAACCAGTAGGGGAAATAAGGGGCTTCCACAGATGTAAGTGGCGGGGATGATGCTACTGGCAATCTCAATAATGGCAATTTTTTCCCCATCCGTCATTATTGGCAGGTTAGCCAAATCTTCAATTTCCCTGTCCCCAATCGCTTCGCTAATCTCAGCAATTGCTTGTTGAATATCTTCGGGTGTGGGGGCTTCAGGAAAGGTGACACCCAAATTTTGTAAAAGTTTTTGGGCAATGGTAATGGCTTCGGTAAATTTATTCTGGGAGACACTTGATTGAATTCTAATTCGGTAAACATTCACCTTTTCTAGAAATGAGTTTGCATGGGCGATGACTGTTTCAATAAATTGTTCCATTGCCTCAAAGTCACCGGAAAGCGAAGCTAATTCAGCACCATTCTCATGAAATTCTAGACTCATTTCATATTGCCGCTGCCAAGCATTTTCTCCCAGCAAAGATAATCCCGTGTTGGTATACTCCCGCCCTGCTTGATAAGCGGTAGCGACTCTAGCTCTGCGAGCAGCAATGAGATTGAGTTGGGCTAATTCGTCGCGCGAGCTTTGTTCGCTAATTAAAGTAGTTCCATAGTTTAATTGATTAACTAGTTCAAAAATACTGTCTTCTCTAGCTTCTAGGGGTATCTTTTGCAGCAGCAGTTGTCCGATGTGGTAATGAGTTCTTTGTTTTTGCTCTTCGGGGATTAAAGAATAAGCTGCTTGTTGCACTCTGTCATGCAGAAAGCGATACCCCACATTTTCAATATTGTGAGTAAAATTACTAGTATTAATCGATTTTTCATCATCACTAACAAAAAACTTATACACCTCACTTTGGGGGAGAATTAATCCTTCTTGTAAGGCTTTCCACAAAGCATTCGCCGCATCAGCTTCTGATTTTTCTGATACAATTGCCAAGGTTGATAAGTCAAATTTATTACCAATACAAGCTGCCAACTTCAAAATATCCTGAGTTGCTGTAGGGAGTTTCTGCAACTGAGTTGTCATAAATTCGACAACATCCGAAGTGAGGGTAGAGTCGCGAACTTTGGTAATATCACATTGCCACCCGCTTTGGCGGCTCATCTGTTGCTCTTGAATTTTTGGGGATGAAAGGTGAGTCGGGGATTGAGCGGTGTGAAAGTAAATCAACCCATCCTGATACAATGCTTTGAGAAACTGAGTTGCAAAAAACGGGTTTCCTTGGGTTTTTTGATGGACAATATCAGTTAATGGTTGTGCTATTTGTGTCGAACAGGAAAGGGTATCGGCGACTAATTGAGTTAAACTAGCTTTACTCAAGGGTTTTAGGGTAATTTGATTAATTACTGCCCCAGTTTTGGACACATCGTCTAACATCAACATCAACGGATGAGACGGAGATACTTCGTTATCGCGGTAAGCACCAATCGTTAGTAAATAACCTGTTTGCGACTCACCCATGAGCAACTGCATCAATTTCAAAGATGCCGCATCTGCCCACTGTAAATCATCTAAAAAGATGACTAAAGGATGTTCTTTGGTGGTAAAAACTTGGATAAATTTCTGAAATAATAAATTAAAGCGATTCTGTGCCGCAGTACCCGATAATTCCACTGCAGGTGGTTGTTTGCCGATAATTTGCTCTAATTCGGGAATAACATCAATAATTACTTGTGCGCTATTTCCTAGAGCCTCTAGAATATCTCTTTTCCAATTTGACAATTGAGTATCACTTTCACTCAATAATTGCCCCATCAAATTCCGAAATGCTTGCACAAAAGCTGAAAAAGGAATATTGCGGTTAAATTGGTCAAATTTACCTTTGATGAAATAACCACGTTGTTTGACTATAGGTTTGTGAATTTCATTCACTACCGCAGTTTTCCCAACACCAGAAAAACCAGCCACTAACATTAATTCGCTGCCCTCAGTGGAGTTATTTTCGATCCCGGCAACTCGGTTAAATGCTTCTAATAGTGTTTTAATCTCAGTTTCTCTACCATAAAGTTTTTCGGAGATCAGAAATTGGCTGCAAATATCCTGCTTACCAATTTCAAAAGATGCAATTTTTCCAGTATTTTTGATTTTCGCTAAACAAATTTCTAAATCGTGCTTTAATCCCAAGGCACTTTGATATCTATCCTCGGCGTTTTTTGCCATCAACTTCATAACGATATCACCAATAATCTTGGGAATCCCTTCACAATTCCCCAAAAATCGAGGCTTTTTAGCCAAATGACAATGCACCAACTCCATCGGCTCGTTAGAGGTAAATGGTAATCGCCCGGTGAGTAATTCATAAAATGTTACTCCCAGAGAATAATAATCGCTGCGGTAGTCAATTCCTCGATTCATTCTTCCTGTTTGCTCCGGGGAAATATAAGGGAGGCTTCCTTCTAAACAATTAGGATTTTTGATTTCTTGGATTTCTTGGGTAAGTAATGAAGCGATACTAAAATCAATCAGCTTAACTTGTTTTGTTTCTGGATTAATCAGGATATTGGCGGGTTTTATATCTTTGTGGATAACGCGGTTTTGGTAGAGATAGTGGAGGATATCGGTAATTTGTAACAGAATTGATAGCAATTCCTGTAGAAAGGTTATTCTTACGGTTACCGGAGCAAAGGTAGCTGAGCCCCAACCCTGGTAGCCTTCATCCCTAAAAAAGAGAGAGCCACGCCAATCATCGGCTTTCATAATATATTCACCTAGGGAAACCCCACCAAAATCTTCCATAACCAAGGCATAACTGTTACGGTAAGGTTCGAGAGCGTAGGGACGAACGATTCCCGGAAAATCTAAGTTTTTCGCAATCGTATATTGATTGCGAAATAGCAAAAGTTCCCTAAAGCTGGGATATTCTTGCTGCAACAGTTTAACCACCACCCGACGTGATTCCTTCCCCGATATCTCCTGTAAAGCCCGATATACAACCGTTCTGGAACCACGATAAAGTTCTTCCATTAGACGGTAGGCAGGAAGAGTAATGGTTAAATCCGCTGCTAACATATTGATTAATCTTGATTTTAAAACTGAGTTCTATTAATCAATATGCCCATTTTATGAAGGTAAATAACAGTTTAAGGCTATGTCCGTTTAATTACTTATACTTAAGTATTTATCTGGATTCAAGTTCAGCGGTTAATATGTATTATTACTATACAACTAAGTATAAAAGATACTATAAATACTGAAAAAACAATTTTGAAAAATAAGCTGTATTTCTGAATATTTTCCAAAAAACACCGTTTTAGATTAGTTTTTTGAAATTAATCTAGGGAATATCATCAGATATACTAAACTATTTTGCTTCTTAAAATCAGCCAATTATTCCGATCTCGGCTTCGCGATACGCTGAATTGATCGAAAGGAGCAGGAGAAATTTGTAGCCGGTAATCTTAAATCGAGAAAGGAGTAACAACTAACCCGACAGTGATTATTTTTTAAGTTATATCCCCAGATACTTGACAGGCACCTGTAAGATTTTTTTAGAAGAAAAAAAATTCCTACGAGAACCCTTGATACAGAATATCTCTATGAAAATAATCAAAAATACTGATATTATATTTAATTATACATGGGAATATAAATATTATTTTTGCAAATATTTTAAAATTTGATGGAATTTGACAACAATATTGATGTTTTACATTTTGAAGATAGTTGAATTTGACGGGTACCCTGCCAAATTTTTTTTAGGAGAAAAAAATTTGGCAAGGAGCCCTTGACAAGAAATTCGGCGTTGCTGTTAGCGTAGCGTGGCGTTAGCCATATAAAAATATGAAGCCGCGAGATCATATTGCTTGAGACATCGGTTGACTTGTGCTACAAAATGTATTATGTATTTCATCAGAAATTGCAGCAACACTATAAATTCTTGGAGAATCTTGGTTAAGGGATTAATTTTTCTGTGCTACATTTTTCGTCGCAATGCCAGTATTGTAATATCGTCAAATTGTTCCGCATTGCTAGTATGTTCTTGTATAGATGTAGTGATTTTATCTAATAGAAGTTCAGCAGAATTTATCGGTTGTTCTAAAAGAGAGATAAGTCTTTTATCAGTGAAGAATTTACCATTAGAATCGCGAGCCTCAGTAACACCATCGGTATAACCAATAAGAATATCTCCTGGTTGTAAGTAAATTTGACACATGGGAAAATTCATCGAAGGTAGCATACCCACAGCGGGTGCAGTTGATTCAAGATGCTGTTTTACTTCACCATCAGGAGAAATGATAAATAGTGGTTCATGTCCACCATTAATATATGTTAAAAGTCCTGTAGTGGGTTCTAGTACTCCAAAAAATAAAGTGGCAAACATACCTAGTTCGCCGTGAAAGTTAGCGACATATTCATTAGTTAAAGAAACAGCCTGCAATGCATTAAGATGAGCTAAGTTTGTTAATGGCGATTCACCAATCCAGCCTGATTGAGGTAAGTTTTTTTCTAAAATTAATGAAGCTTTTCCCCGCAGTTTGATTTGAGTAGAAAAAATACGAATTAAGCTACGGAAGAGAGCCATAAAAAGTGCTGCTCCCACACCTTTATCGCATACATCAGCAATGACAAATCCGACGCTATCATTACTCAGTTCAAATATATCGTAAAAATCTCCAGCTACTTGTCGAGCAGGTTTGAAATAAGAGGCAATTTCCCATCCAAATTGTTCGGAAAAGCTTTTAAAAATCTCCTCTGGAGGTAAAAAATTAAGCTGCATTTGTCGCCCTTTTTCTAATTCGCTATTAAGGGCTTGTGAATAATTTTCAACTTCTGTTAAACTTACTTGCAAAGCAGCTTCGGCACGTTTTCGTTGCTCATAAGCCTTACTAATTTGATGATACATAGTATCAAAGGCTATAATTACGTCACCTAACTCATCTTTACGTTTTATCAAAGCGGAACCAAAATCGGGTGTTGGTTTATCTTGACTAATTGCTTCACCCGCTTT
>JBCBQE010000297.1:0-7609 GCA_039820385.1 Cyanobacteria bacterium J06635_10 | reverse complement strand
TAAAACCCTTTTGCCTCTTGCATGACAGCCTCTTGCCTACCCTTTGCCTCTTGCCTACCCACACAAATAATTATGGCTTCGCCACGCTGCGCCTTCCAAAAATCAAAACGGATTCCTATAATACCATATAAAGATGCGCTTAATTCAGCCCTTGCGTTGGTGGGCTTAGTAACTGTAGCTCCACCATAGCGAGAGTGAGAGCGATTAAGCGCAGCCTCTGAAGTGAAAAATTAGCTAATTGATAGAGCGATAATGTTTGGTCAAAAGCAGAAGCCCAATTAGAGCCTCAGAAAAAAATTAGCAAAGCCTATTTACCACAGCCAACACAGCGAGTAGGGCATTTATTACAAAAAGTAACTCATCGCTATCCATATTTTGCTCAACAGAGCGGATCCGATTGCGGTGCTGCTTGTTTGGTAATGGTATCTCGGTATTGGGGAAAACGTTTTAGCGTTAATCGTTTACGAGATATTGCTAATGTTGACCGTAATGGAGCGTCTTTGCGGGGGTTAGCAGCGGCAGCAGAAAGTATAGGATTTAACACTAAGCCAGTAAAAGCGAGTTTAGACAAATTAGCACAGCAAGAATTACCTGCAATTATCCACTGGGAGGGAAAACATTACATAGTTGTTTATCAAATTACGCAAAAACACGTAATTGTAGCAGATCCTGCTATAGGTCAAATTAGCCTCACCCATGAAGAATTTAAGGCTAAATGGACGAACTATGTGCTGCTACTCCAACCCACAGCTTTGTTGAAGGATGCAAAAGAATCGACGACTCCCTTTTGGCAATTCTTTGAGTTGATGAAACCTCATTCTTTAGTGATGTTCGAGGTATTCGTTGCTTCTTTATTTATCCAAATTTTTGGACTAATTACACCATTATTTACCCAGTTAATTTTAGATAGGGTGGTGGTACAGCGTTCGGAATTAACTTTATTTGCAGTTGGTTTAGGATTGCTTATCTTTAGTTTATTTCGGGTAGCAATTACAGGATTGCGGCAATATCTATTAGATCACACAGCAAATAAGGTTGATTTAGCATTAATTGTTGCTTTTGTTCGTCATACCTTGCGGCTACCACTAAGTTATTTTGAGAATCGCTATGTGGGTGATATTATTTCTCGTGTGCAAGAAAATCGTAAAATTCAACGGTTTTTATCAGGTGAAGCTTTAGCAATTCTATTAGATTTAATGACGGTGTTTATCTATGTAGGATTGATGTTTTGGTACAGTTGGAAAATGGCATTACTGACCTTAGTAATTGTACCACCTTTTGCATTATTAGCCTTGATTGCGACACCATTTTTACAACGCAAATCCAGAGAAATTTTTAATGCTATTGCTGCTGAAAGTAGTTATTTAATTGAAGCTCTTAGTGGAGTAAGGACAATTAAATCGACTGCAGTAGAACAGACAGTACGTTGGCATTGGGAAGATTTATTGGGTAAAGAAGTTAAAACAAGGTTTTCTCAACAAATTATCAGTAATCGGCTACAAATTTTTAGCAATACAATTGAAGCTTTAGTAACTACTGCTTTATTGTGGTTTGGGGCACATTTGGTAATTAATAATCAATTAACTATTGGGCAATTAGTTGCATTTAATATGTTGTTGGGTAATATTATTCAACCTTTTCAAAGATTAACAGTATTGTGGAATCAATTGCAGGAAGTAGTGATTGCAGTAGAACGAATTAATGATGTATTAGATGCGGAGCCAGAAGAAGATTTACAACAGCAAGTAAGGCAAAATTTACCAGAAATAAAAGGTAATATTCGCTTTGAAAAAGTGACATTCCGCTATCATCCAGAAGGAGATTCTAACGTCTTAGAAAATCTCAGTTTTGAGGTAAAATCCGGACAAATGGTAGCTTTAGTAGGGCGTAGTGGTTCGGGAAAAACTACTATTTCTAAATTAGTTTTGGGATTGTATCCACCTACAGATGGGAAAATTTTTATTGATGGACAAGATATTACTAGTATTTCCTTGCGTTCCTTACGTCATCAGATAGGAGTAGTCGATCAAGATACCTTTTTATTTGGGGGAACAATTCGAGAAAATATCAGTTTAAGCCATCCTAGTGCAAATTTAGAAGAAATAATTGAAGCAGCAAGATTAGCAGGTGCAGATGAGTTTATCAAAAAATTACCAATGGGATATGAAACCCAAATTGGTGAAGGAGGAGGAATGCTATCAGGTGGACAAAGACAAAGAATTGCTATTGCAAAGGCATTATTAGGTAATCCTAGATTGTTAATTTTTGATGAAGCAACTTCCCATTTAGATACAGAATCAGAAAAGATTATTCAAAAGAATTTAAACACTATTCTTAAAGGAAGAACTTCTTTAATAATTGCTCATCGTCTTTCAACTATTAGAAATGCGGATCTAATTTTGGTATTAGATAAAGGTGTGTTAATAGAAAGTGGGAGTCATGATGAATTAATGGCAAAAAAAGGACATTTTTATTATTTAAATCACCAGCAATTAAATGTTGCAGCATAAATATTAATTTACATATATAGAGTTTGTGACCTTAATTTTCACGCTATATGGAGAAGTCAACGGAAAACCTAACCCCCCAGCCCCCTTCCCTACCAGGGAAGGGAGAGAAATCAAAGCCTCTCTCCTGCAAGGAGAGAGGTTTGGAGAGAGGTTTTCCAGATGTCGCTGATTTGTCAGGGTGTGTGACATTTCGACAATACTTTGATAAAAAAAAGCCCTCCTCTAGCGTCACGCACCAATTACTAATTGTAAAAACTAAATCTTTTTTAAAACTTTTAATAAATCAAGAATAAATCAAGGATAAATCATGCCAAATTCATTAAATGGACGGGTAGAAGAGCCAATAATTGAAGAAGTAATTCAGGAACCAAATTTAAAGAATACTGATAATATTGACTCTACAAATCCGGCTACATCTCCTGATGATTGGTCAAATACTACAAAGGAATTACTTGATAGCTTGCCGAAAGTTTGGACAAGGGGATTACTTTATTTTTTAGTAGCATTCATATCTATAGCTTTACCTTGGGCAATGCTATCAAAAGTAGATGTAACTGGTGCCGCTAGAGGAAGATTAGAACCAAAAGGAAAGACAGTTAGACTAGATTCAGCCGTATCGGGTACTGTTGCCGAAATTCGTGTCAAAGAAGGTGATAAAGTACAAGCTGGACAGACATTGTTAGTATTAGAATCAGAATTAGTCAAAGCAGAATTACAACAGGTTCAACAAAGATTAGAAGGGCAGTTAAATAGACTTTCTCAGTTAAATTTATTAAAAAATCAATTAGTAGTAACACTAGCAACTCAAAGGCAACAAAATCAAGCTCAAGAATTAGAAAAACAAGCTCAAATTGACCAAGCACGACAGAATCTTCAGGCAATTATTAATTCTGCTAATTTACAAAAAGAAGAAAAAATTGCTCAAGTAAATCAAGCGAGAAAAACTCTCGAACATAGTTTAACTACTTCAAAATTAATGGAGAGTAGTTTAAGGAGTAGTCAGCGGGAAGTAAAAAGATTTCAGCAACTTTGGCAACAAGGAGTTGTTCCAGAAATAAATCTTGTAGATAAGCAAGATATCGCCAAAGATAAACAAAGAATGTACGAACAAAGTCAATCAGATATCGAACAAGCAAGATTACGTTTAGCAGAACAACAGAGTAGTTATCAACGAACTATCGATCAAACGAAAGCAGATATTGAACAAGCAAAATTGCGATTAAAAGAGCAAGAGAGGAGTTATCAAACTTTGACTCATTCAGGTAAACTTGCCATATTAAGAACAGAAGAACAGTTGAAAAATTTAGAAACGGAAGTTACAACTGTAAAAGCAGAAATTGCTCAAAGTAAAAGTCAAATTCAAGCTTTAGAATTTCAAATAAGTCAACGAGATTTAAAAGCTACTGTTAGCGGTAGGCTATTTCAGTTACCAATTGAAAAATCTGGTTCTGTAGTGCAGTCAGGAACAATGATAGCAGAAATCGCACCGGAAGATTCGCCGCTAATTGTTCGAGCACAAATGGCAACAAATCAAAGTGGTTCTTTACAAAAAGGATTAGCAGTAAAAGTAAAATTTGATGCTTATCCTTTTCAAGATTATGGAGTGATTGAAGGTAAACTTTTGAAAATATCTCCTACTACCTTAGAAGTAGATACACCGAATGGCAAAGTTGCAGCTTATGACTTAGAAATTGCTTTGAATCAGAATTGTATTCCCAGCGGTAATAAATGTATTGCTTTACGCCCTGGAGATACAGCGACTGCTGAGGTAATTGTACGTCAGCGGCGGATTATTGATTTTCTGCTCGATCCATTTAAGCAGTTGCAAAAAGGTGGAGTTAAGTTGTAGATTTTTCCGGTATTATACCGTTTTCAATCTAAGATAATTTCATTTAAAAATGAATAATGAATGCAGATAAAAATCATCTGCTTTTTGTTAATTAGTATTAGTATTAAGAGTTATTTTATTTACAAATAAATTAGGATTAATATTAATACTTAAAATCCGATAATATTAGAGATAAAAATCATGTCACAAACTATTACCATCACAAACGAAGATATTCTTGAGCAAGTTAAGCTATCTGGCAGAATTACCGAAATAATAGACGAAATTTTACAGCGAAAAATGATTTTAGAATCAGCCCAAGAAGCTGGAATTGAGCTAAGAGATGAAGCATTACAAAAAACAGCGGATGCTATGCGATTAATGAATGGACTTGAAAGTGTTGAAGACACTTGGGCATGGTTAGAAAAAAATTATATATCTATAGATGATTTTGAACAAATTGCTTACAATGGTTTGATTTCTGCAAATTTAGCAAAGCATCTTTTTGCTGATAAAGTTGAACCTTACTTTTATGAAAACCAACTTGACTATGCTGGGGTGGTTATGTATGAAGTTATTTTTGATGATGAAGATTTGGCAATGGAACTCTTCTACACAATTAAAGAAGGTGAAATGAGCTTTTATGATGTTGCTCACAAATACATCCAAGATAAAGAGTTAAGTAGAAAATGTGGATATCAAGGAATACTTAATCGTAAAAACTTAAAAGCAGAGATTTCCGCAGCAGTTTTTGCTGCGAAACCACCCCAGCTTCTGAAACCTATTGTGACTTCTAAGGGAATACACCTAATTTTAGTAGAGGAAATCATTAAACCTGAATTAAATGAAAGTCTACATAATAAAATCCTGACAGATTTATTCAATAATTGGCTTAAGAAACAAGCTGAAGAACTTAAGACTAGACCAGTAATTAAATAGGTATTTTAATTTTAAAATATCAGTTAAACTTTCTAATTAAATAAAGACCTGCACATAAGTTAAAAAGATGCAGGTATTTTTTTAGAAAAAATCATAATAATTGAATTTTTATAAAACTTGATTTCTCTTATGAATCAAAATTTTATCAATTATTGAGAAGGAGGAATATCTGGAATTAAAATGATAATAGAAGGTAAAAATGGAGTCCTTCCACCTTTATTTGCATCAAGTTCGGCATCTGTTAACTCTTGAAGAAAACTTTCAGATTCTTCAAACAAATCAGCACCAGCGGGACGTAATTCAGAGATTACAATTTTAGACATTTTTTATTTTTTACTAATTCAATTGTTTTATTTGTGATGAGGATTGTATTTTCCTCATCACATTGTTAAAAGCTGAAAAAAATCTACAAATCGAGTAAATAAAAATTGATCTTATTACTCAACTTGATACAAATTGTTAAGCATTACAATAGCGTGCGCTAATCAAAATACCGACACCAACACCAATTACGAAACCGATAATTCCACCGTTAGTTGCATCAAGTTCGGTATCTGTTAACTCTTGAAGATAGCTTTCAGAACCTTCAAACAATTCAGCACCAGCGGGACGTAATTCAGAAATTGTAATCTTAGCCATTTTTAATGTACTCCTATTTAAATTAGTGTTTTTTCTGATGACGTTTGTTTTTCCCTCGTCATATTAGTATCATTACCGATTTAATCAATTATTGCTAGATGTCAAATGATATTAAAAATGCCAAAATTTTTTTATTTATATCTCTAATTTCACTGAGATTTTAGATACTTTTATGTAGTAAATATGAAAAAAGATTAGATTTCATGAAAATTACTTATTCTTTATGACATAATTTAATTACTAATGTCCGCTTTTGTTTATCCGTTCCATCCCTGATGCCTAAAAGAGAGAAAAGCTATCAAACATCAGTTTCCTAAGTATTATCTTTGAGTTAATGATAAAAATGATTCTTATACGGAAAATCGGTCTGTCTACAAAATATTAGGTTTATGACAACAAAGCCCGCCATAACGGCGAGCATAAAAGTATTTATTTATACAAAGTAAGCGAAAACCTGGACTTCTTATCGAAATCCAGGTTTTAACTCAACTTTTTTAATTACTACTCGCTACTCCCGTAGAGACGTAGCACTGCTACGTCTCTACATCGCTACTTCCTAAAAAGAATCCAACGAAGCATATATATCCTCAGAATTAGCATTTAAATAAGGATGTTCCAAATCAATCCCCAAATGCGAAAACTGCCCAAGAATAGCCTCCATCCGTGCTTCTGGTGAATTATCCCCTTCCAACCAAGCCTGTAACAAGCCATTAGCGACGATTTGACAGCGATTCATTCCAAAACTTTCCTGTTGAGCAAATTTGCTATCTGGCTCCTCTGCTAAACCCAAACCCGGTGCTAATTGTTTAGTAAATAGAGGAATATCTAATTTAAAATGAGATTTATTTTCTGAATAAACAGTCTCAAGTACCTTTCTCACAGCTTCATAATTGGGTTTCTCAATGTACAATACCCCGGAATCATGACGCTGGTATTCTGCTGGGTTATATAGCACCTTAAAGTGGAAGAAAATCGGGATTGCGTTGAGCATCTGTGTCAAACGATGCATTACCGCGACAGCACCGTCCGGGGTAAAATTAAAATATACCCTAACCATATTGTCATGACTTTCGGGTTCGGTATTACTAACCGCTAAATAAAAGCCATTTTGAATCAAGTTTTTTGGCATTCGGATAGCAACATTATCTCCAACTACAGCATTTTTATCGCAATCTTTAAGATGCTTTTCCCGCTCAATATGTAATGTTAAGCTACCTTTTTTTACAGCTAAACTTCCATCAACTTCTTCGCGCAAAATTAACCAACCAGGATCAAAATATCCATCTCCACAATTATTTTCGTGTAATTGTGAATAAAAATCTACATCTACTCCTAAAAGACTATTATTCTCTAAATCTATATGTAAATTTTTATCTTGATTGTCTAGTGCTAGTTGACTTCGTAAGGAACCATTGTAATAAATACCGTAGAGAAAATTTTGTAATTGTAGACTCAGATATTTCTGTTGCATCTGAATGAGCAAATTTTGAAAACGAGCAACTGTTTCATCTGGAAGTTCTAATGATTGATAATTTGGATGTGAAATGCAAAAATTAGATTTTATTTCAACATTACAAACAATATCTTGTAAAACATCTGTTAATTGTCTATTAACCCCAGTAATTATTTGAGGCTGGTTAGAATCTAGTAATTGTGTCATTGTTTTTTATATTTTTTGTTATTTTTTTAAGCT
>JBCBQE010000296.1:0-7609 GCA_039820385.1 Cyanobacteria bacterium J06635_10 | reverse complement strand
ATAATTGTTCATTGTTCATTGTTCATTGATAATTGTTCATTGTTCATTGTTCATTGATAATTGTTCATTGTTCATTGATTTCTCAATTGCGATCGCAGATGCTTTTTTTTCGCTTGCCCTGATGATATTGTATTTATACTAAATTAATGCACAGCTACAATACATTAGTTTTTCAAGTAGACAATTGTAAGTAATATTACTGACTTGTTTGTGCGTTCGGTTAATTATAAATTACGTATTACCGAAGCAGGAAACTACGACTTATTACTTAAAATTTCTGTCCTGCGAAAATAGAACGTACTTCTCCATTACGTCGAATGATCGCTTCTCCGTTGGCTACGTCTACTAATTTCCAACCGCTAGCACCGATGCTTTCACCTTTTTGAACGCGACGAGTTACGCCGTTGACTTTAAATAATGCCGCAGATTGTTCTCCTAGCTCTAATAATCCTTCTAATACGTGAGAAGAAGTTGGAGCGGATGCTACTTTTTGTTCTTTTTGTTGAACTGGTGCTGGGGATTCTTTTGGCGCTGCGACTGGTGCAGGCTCTTTCATTTTAGGCAATTTGGGAACTTGCTTGACACTAACGGGTTTGGTTTTGACTTCTACCGGTTTGATTTCTCTAATAGAGGCATAAGCCGTAATTGTTTTTGGTGATTTGGCTTTGGCTACTTTTACAGGTGCGGCTTTTTTGGCTTTATTTTCTGATGCTTTTGGTGGAACTTCTTTAGAAGCTGTCTTCACCGGCGGTAAGGGTGCTGGCGCTTGCCCTACTGCTGGGGGTGCGTATCGCATCGGTTGCGGTGCTTGATATACGGGTATGTAAATTCTTTCTACAACTCTGGTGTTGGTGGTACGAGTGGGTAATGGTTTCGCGTTGTTGGCAATCTTCGGTTGGGGAAGAGTTGCGACTGGTTGCTTGGCGTAGGCTAGGGTTGCTTGATTTCTGGGTACGGGAGTGACGCGGCGAGCAATGTTGTTGGTAGATGCTCTATTCTGTAATTCTTGTTGTCTGTCAATAATTGCTAGGGCTGCGAGCATATAGTCTACTAAATCTGACTTAATTTCAGCTTGGGTGGGTACAACATTTTCTGCTTGCAATAGTTTCTTTTCTACAACTGGATCTTGCAAGACAAATTGAAAAGATTTTGAGGTGAGATTCTTCAAAAGTCCGTTGCTATTTGCCCAATGAATTGCGGCGATCGCTAATCCCAAACCTGCTCCCAATTTAAGTATTTGTCTGAGGTTGCGCCAAATTCTCCGACGCGGTTTTTTGACTGTGCGTCGAGTTGTTTGAGGAGGATTGCTCGCCACGGTGTGGAATTGAGCGGCGATTCGGCGTTGCTCAACTTCTGTGATGGAACTGATGATGGTAGGGGGTGGGATTATTTGCGCGCTGGGATTCGCTGTCTTCAGGGCTAACTGTTGCTGTGTTTGGACAATTTGCGTACTCAGATTACTGCTTCTATCGAGAATGCAGTCAATATCGGAAAATAATTCGTCCATCAAGTCATCAGCATAAGTTTCCATCGTCCAAGGTTCGCTAACGATTAACTCTTCTGATGGCTCTGGAATTACTAAATTGTTGCTAACTGTTTGAGACATAAGGATTTTCAGTATTAATTCGTTCTAAGAGACTGATTTATGAAATCTTTATCCTTGTAAATTTAAATTTAAAAAGAACTTTTTACTCACCGTTCTATTACGGAAGATTTCATAAATTAAAAGTATTTATTTTAACAAGTAGACCGGCGCTGTTGATGATGTTTCACCTGTTTGTATGTCATCAATCATACTAGTCTCCCTGGATACACCATACTACTATACTCATGCTTCATGAAGATTGTCTTTATGTTAATGCTGTAACTTCGCCCTGGTTACGGTTTTTATGCAATTCTAGATATATAAGTAAAGCATTCACATCGGCGGGGTTGACTCCTCCGATACGTGCTGCTTGCCCGATGGTAAGTGGTTTCACTTTGTTGAGTTTTTCCCGCGCTTCTTTTCCAAGGGTGTTAATGGACTCATAATCCAAGTCCCCTGGTAGGGAACGATTAGCTTGACGAGCAATTTGATCGATTTGATTCTGCTGTCTGGCTAAGTAGCCGGAATATTTGATATCGATTTCTGCTCCTTCTTTTTCGGCGCGTTGTAAATCGGTATTTCCCAATCCATATTGAATTAATTCGGGGTAGTGAAATCCCGGACGACGCAATAAGTCGGCGAGGGTAATTGAACCTTTGATGGCTTGCTTGGTATCTGCTACTATCCTGAGGCCAATCTCATCATTTTCCTTTACCCGCGTGGCATACAGCCGTTTCTTCTCCGTGGTAATATTCTCCTGTTTGCGAGTAAATAATTCCCAACGGCGATCGTCAATTAAACCAACTTCTCTGCCTAGGGGGGTTAATCTTCGATCGGCATTATCGGAACGCAGCAGCAAGCGATATTCGGATCTGCTAGTTAATACCCGGTAAGGTTCGCGCAAATCTTTGGTACACAAGTCATCAATTAAGGTGCCGATATAACTTTGCTCCCGGGGGAAAACTATCATCTCCTGGTTGCGGACAAACCTTGCTGCATTTATACCGGCAACGATTCCTTGAGCTGCGGCTTCTTCGTAACCAGTTGTACCGTTAATTTGTCCCGCACAAAATAAACCGGCGATTTTCTTGGTCATTAGTGTGGGATAACACTGAGTCGCTGGCAAAAAATCATACTCTACCGCGTAAGCAGGACGTAACATTACGCAGTTTTCCATACCGGGAAGACTACGTAACATACGCAGTTGCAAATTTTCAGGAAGCCCTGTGGAAAACCCTTGAATATAAAGTTCGGGAATATCCCTTCCTTCGGGTTCAATAAAGATTTGATGACTTTCCTTATCGGCAAAGCGGACAATCTTATCTTCAATACTGGGACAATAACGTGGTCCCTTGGCATTCACCCAACCGCCATATATGGGAGAAAGATTGAGATTATCGCGAATTAACTGATGAGTTTCGGCGGTGGTGCGAGTCATATAACAAGGTAGCTGTTCCTTTTCCACCCATACTTCTGGATCGAAACTGAACCAGCGGACATCCTCATCTCCCGGTTGCAGAGTCATTTTGCTGTAATCAACCGTGCGTTTATCTACTCGTGCGGGAGTTCCAGTTTTGAGGCGGCCAGTTTCAAATCCCAAACGTTGTAGAGTGTGAGTCAAACCTTCGGCTGCGAATTCACCAGCACGGCCAGCCGCCATTGATTTATTACCAACCCAAATTCGTCCTCCCAAAAAAGTTCCCGTGGTGAGGACAACTGCTTTACATTCAAAGGCGACACCGAAGTAAGTTTGAACGCCGATAATATCATCGTTAGCGCCTAAAACTAAGTCCGTAACCATCCCTTCGCGGACGCTCAAATTTTCTTGATTATCTACAATTACCTTCATCACTGCCGCATATTCGCGCTTGTCAGTTTGAGCGCGTAATGCCCATACAGCAGGACCTCGTGAAGAATTGAGAATCCGTTTTTGTACGTAAGTACGATCTGCCATTTTACCAATTTCCCCACCGAGTGCATCGACTTCGTGGGTTAATTGGGACTTTGCCGGGCCACCTACCGCAGGATTACAAGGTTGCCAAGCAATTTTATCCAAGTTGAGCGTCAACAGTAGGGTACGCAAGCCGAGGCGTGCAGTAGCTAAAGCTGCTTCACAACCGGAGTGACCTGCACCGACAACTATGACATCAAAAGAGTCTTGGAATTCAACACTATTGTGCATGGTCATCTAAAGTTCAGCACGATTTAAGGTTAATCTAATTTTAACCGATACAGTGATTTAATGATTGTACCTTGCTGATAAAATACTCAGCAAAAGCACTGTTATTTTTTCACAGAAAGAAAATTATTCTTGTAGTTGAGAGATGATGTATAAGATATTTCTTTAAGTTTCTTAAATAAGATTAATAATGAAATTTAGATGTAATTTTTAAGACTTTTATTTTGATTTATTTTGATTATTTTTGTACCAAGTATGACTTTGAAAATCGATGAAAACAGTTTTCCATAAAATCGCTTTTTTGATAATTGCTGCTTACATAGTTCTGACTTTAGTTGCTAGCAATCGGATTGCTCAAAGCCAGCCGAGTAGTGATGTCGAGCAAGTAGAAAACTGCTTGGTGAATAGACTTTTTGATGAGAAATGTGCCACACCGCCACAACCACAGCCACAACCACAAATTCCCCCAATACAAATTCCTTCAACGATTCCAACTCGAACTCTAACAGACAAAGAAAGGTTTATCGCAGCACTGATGAATCAGTTTGCGATCGTTCCTCAACCCGATAGCTACGAATATATTTTGTTACGTGCTTACGGTGCGCCATTTGTGAATTTAGAACCAACAATTAAGCTACCAGCAAAAGTAGCATTTAAAAATCATCAAGAAACTCAACAATTTCAAGCAACCCTGACAAAAGGTAAAGTCGCAGGTACGAGAGATTGTTATTTACAAAAGTCGGCGGCGGATGCTTTAAATAAAGCACGTGCGATCGCAAGATTTTCACTGAAATCTGGATATGGTAGAAGTGATTGTATTCGTAATTTTGCTACAACTGCCAGGTTTTGGAGAAAGTATACGAATTCGAGAACATTAGATTTAGTACGAAAGGGTAAAGAAACCAGAATTTTAGGTACAGTTGCACCACCAGGTACTTCACAACATTTATGGGGATTAGCGATTGATTTAAGAGTAACTAATAAAAGTCAAATAAATGCTTTAAATCAAAATGGTTGGTATCGCACTGTTAAATATGATGTACCTCATTGGAGTTATGTTGGTTATCCCCCAGAAACATTACTTAAATTAGGTTTTCAAAAGAAAATTATCGAGGGAACAACTTATTGGTTAACACCTTTATGAGTTAGGAGTTAGAAAAAATGTAGAGACGTAGCACTGCTACGTCTCCAGTATTTTCCGATTAATATTAATAATTTTGTAAAATAGTATAATCTCGTTAAATGTGATGAAATTTTGGGAAAACTAAGCTTATAGTCGCATTATCGGATTTACAGCGATGCATCACGATTTAATACTCAATTTATTGAAGACTACTAGCCAAAACAAAAATATATATCCACTTTTAGAACAGCATTTAGGGAGGCTCGATCGTAATTTTGCTTTGAGCTTGAGAAAAATTGCAAGCAATGAGTTTAATAAAGATCCAGCAAATGCGATAAATATAGCCAGAGTGATTGTCAAATTCAGCAACTATATTCAAAAGTTTGAACAAGGAAATTTTGCTAGTAATTTAGAAATTGCGATCGCGGGTTACGAATCAGCGCTTACAGTCATCACTCGCGAGACTTTTCCACAAGGTTGGGCTAGCATTCAACAAACTTTAGTTAGTGTTTATCAGCAACGTCAAGATATTTTATCTGCAACTATTACTGAATTAAAAGAAAATACAGTTAAAACCCAGACTCAAATAAACGATTTAACAGAACAATTTCAACAAGAAAAGCAGCAATCTTACGAATTAAAAGCACAAGTTATGAAAGTAATAGAGTCTCAAAACTATTCTGCACCAGCAATCGATTTACAACCTATAGTTTCGGCAATTCAAGAGACGAAATTACCAGTACAGCAGTTTAATACGGTAATTTTTTACGATATAGAAAATTTAACTCAAGGTAATAATAATCGGACATTTGATTTTTCTTTAGAAGATATTAGGGAAAGAATAAAACGATACAGTTTAGTTAACAAAATTGCTGGACAATATGCTTATGCTGACTGGAGCGATCGAGAATTAAGAAGAATAAAACCCGAGGTTCAAAAACTTGGTATTGAACCAATCCAGATTTTTGGGTTCAATTTTCATAGTAATGCAGCGGATATCCAACTGGTAATTGATGCAGTTGAATTAATTCACAGTAAACCTTCGCTGCAAGTGTTTGTAATTGTATCTGGTGATGGTGGGTTTTCTTGTTTAGCTAAAAAGCTACATGAGTATGGGAAAGTAGTTATTGGATGCGGTTATGAGAACCATACTAATAAAGTGCTTGCTGAAGTTTGTGATTACTTTATTAGATTACCCGAGCCAGTGCGACAACACCGGAATCGAGCAAGTAATTCTACAAATAGAGTTGAACCACCACAATTAAGGAAAAATAGTTAATTGTAGTAGAAATAATACAATCCCAAGATTAAAAATGAAGTAGTGGGAGCAACTTACTCCCTTGTACTTAGCGAGTGTATTTTTAGCATTCCACGACAACTATAGAAACGTGGTTTTTTGATATAACCGAGTTTCTCAATATCACAAATGATAATACCCTTTAAATAATGTAGAGACGTAGCAGTGCTACGTCTTTGCATATTTAGGTTTGGATCGGAAATTTTGTGAAATTATATTTATATAACGCATCAATATACATCTTTCACCATTTTGAATAAGCACAAAGAATCCGAGTTTCATCAAACGAAAAAGATTATCCTGAATCAAAGAGTGATTTGTATGCCGTAGTGGTAAACAGTAGACGAATGGTGCATTAAACGCAATATAAATTATCGTTTATAGTTCAGATATAGTCGTGCGTTTAACACACTCTACAAGAATTTTGTACATTTAGTTGCTCTTACTTTGGGCTGAGTGATTGCTATTACTCAAGATGTAACTAAGAAATTATTTTAAAAGTTGTTATGAGTTCTAGTTATTAGGGAAATGGGTATTCTCTGCTTAGTTTATACCTTTTGCTATAAGACTTACTTTCGCATTACCGATCGTAATCGTTACAATGAACCTAGCAAAGCGATTGTTTGGAGTGGAGGAAAAGTGGGCTTATTTGACGATTTAAGCAAATTTTTAGAAAGTCGTTTGGAAGAATTCCTGCGGAATAACCCGCATTTGGAATTAGAGGCATTGTTGGAACAATTACGGGAACAAGAAGAAGATACTCTAAAATTAATTGCAGATTTAAAGCTACAAGAAAAGCGCCGACAAGAAGAAATATTGTCCACAGCGCAAGAAATTCAAAAATGGCACATCCGCGTACAAAAAGCAAAAAACGCTGGCAGAGAGGATTTGGCAGTTAAAGCCCAAGAAAGAGAAGCGGCACTATTGCGACAAGGAAACCAGCTTTGGGGACAAATGCAAGGTGTAAAGGAGCGCATTACCCAAGCTAAAGAATTACTACGAAAAATTCAACAACGGCGACAGGAAGTACAAACCAAAGCTTCTCAAGCACAAGCAGCGCGTGCAAAAGCCCAAGCACAACAACGTATAGAAACAGATGCTGGCTGGTGGAATGCAAGCAGCACCTATCCTAGCTCTAATACCTACGATGACTTAGACGAAAAATTCCGTCGTTGGGAAACTGAAGCTGAGTTGGATGAAATGAAACGTAATATGGGGGGTTAGGAGTTAGGAGTTATACCAATTCTGTATGAGGCTGCGGTGAATCGCTCTCAGCCTGGAAGGCTGGAGCTACCGGTACAAAGCCAACCTGTGTTGGCTAAATTCGGCGCATCTTTATAAAGAAATGGGGCGTTGCTGCAATTTTACTATGAATTGCATTTATATACATTTTGCCAAAAACATGAAACCTGTGTAGAGACGTAA
>JBCBQE010000295.1:0-7658 GCA_039820385.1 Cyanobacteria bacterium J06635_10 | reverse complement strand
AATACATTAAACCTATAAAATTTTATGGCTCTTCAGTTGTTAGTATGCCAAATTGTGATTAAAAATCAATAAAAAACTTGTTGTACAAGGACTAAGGATTCTCTATATTGAATTTTTAATAATTTTAATCTGTTTTTCCCCTACTGCCGACTGCCGACTGCCGACTGCCCAAAAACGACTATTTTAATAGCATACCAAGTACTGAAGAACCAATTTTATTACTTAATCTGGTTTTATACGGGAAAGACAGTACATAAATAAAAATACGACTTTTGATTAACAGAAGTTTTATATTAAGTTCTTTAATTAGTAATTAATGGTCTATAAAATATTTGGATAAGCAGGTTAGAAAGAAGCTATAAGCTCTTCCAAACAAAGATTCATAGGTTTGCAAGCAGAGGAATATTTATCAATTCATATACTAATTTTTTAATTACTGCTATTTTCGGATAATAATTTAGCAACGGCTCTAGCTACTGCACCTGCTTCCACCGGTTTAGATAAGTACATTTGAAAACCAGCTTCTATAGCTTTTTGTTCTTCTTTTTCTCCTGCATAAGCAGTAAGTGCGATTGCCAGAATTTCACTACCATTATCTCGCTCGGAAGCTCTAATTCGGCGTAACATTTCATAACCATCCATTTTAGGCATTCCAATATCACTTACTAATACATCTGGTTTTGATTCACCGAGAACTTTTAGTGCTGCGGATGCTGATGATACTCCGGTAACTTCTGCTCCATGCAGTTGCAAGTCAAAGGTAACAAAATCGAGTGAATCGGCATCATCTTCTACAACTAAAACCTTGATTCCGCTTAAATCTTTTGATACATCCTGCGGCTGATTTTCTTCAATAACCTCATTACTACCAATTAATGGTAATCTAACAGTGAAAGTTGCACCTTTCCCTTTACCTAAGCTTGATGCTTCAATAGTTCCACCATGCATTTCCACTAAGTTGCGGACTATCGCCAATCCTAACCCCAATCCACCAAAGGTTCTGGAAATAGAAGCTTCTTCTTGACGAAAATACTGAAATATATAAGGTAAAAACTCTTGATTTATACCTTTACCCGTATCGCTAACTGTGATTTGAGCCATTGCATCAACACGCTCTAAATTGACGGATACTTTTCCACCATTGGGGGTAAATTTGATAGCGTTAGAAAGGAGATTCCATAGAACCTGTTGCAAGCGGACTGCATCACCTATAACTTGTAAAGTGAAGTTTGCAAAATTCGATTCAATTTCAATTCCTTTGTTTTCTGCTGCTAAACGTACTGTATCTAAAGCTGCCAAAATTACTGATTTGAGATTAACTTCTAAAGTATTTAGTGTGAGTTTTCCTCGCATAATGCGGGAGATATCAAGCAAATCTTCGATTAGATTAATCTGTAATTTGACATTGCGTTCAATAATTTTTAAGCCTTTAGCTTTTTTATCTTCATTTACATTTGGCTTCTGAATTATCTGAGTCCAACCCAATATGGGATTAAGAGGAGTGCGTAGTTCGTGGGAAAGCACCGCAAGAAATTCATCTTTGAGACGATTTGCTGTTTCTGCTTCTTCTTGAGCCACTTGCGCTTGTTGTAGAGCATATTGCAAAGCAACTTCGGTCTTCTTTTGGTCATCGATATCAGTAGAGGAGCCAAACCATTTAATAATCTCTCCTGAATCATTCCGTAGGGGGTACGCTTTAACAAGGAGCCAGCGGTATTCTCCATCACTAGCACATCGGAAGCGATACTCAATATTGTACTTTTTACCAGTACGCAGCGATTCATTCCAAACATCCAAACACCTTTGTCGGTCATCAGGGTGTAGCAAATGAGTCCAATTCCAACCTTGGGTTTGTTCCATACTCATACCCGTATATTCGCACCACCGTCGATTAAAGTAATCAGCATAACCATCACTTCGAGCTGTCCAAACTAATTGCGGCACGGTGTCTGCTAAAGTCCGGAAATTTAATTCGCTCTCTTGTAAAGCTTTTTCAAAACATTGACGCTCGGTAATATCTCGGGAGATACCAATTACTCCTACTATGTTGCCTTGTTGCGAACGCCAAGGATATTTTATTGAATGTAGCGTTTTTAGCATTCCCTGTTTGGGAACTTGTTCGGTGTAAGTTATTGATTCACCAGTATTGGCGACCTGCTTATCCATCTTTATGATATGATTGGCAACTTGGGACGGAAATAATTCAGTATCCTTTTTACCGAGTATCTGCTCAACAGAAATACCCAACCACTCACAAGCAGTTTTATTCGCAATTACATAACGTCCCTGCAAATCTTTAACAAAAATAACATCATTAGTTCCTTCGATGACTGCTTGCAATACGCTATTTTTTTGCGCCAATTCTGCTTGAGATCTCTTGGATTCTGTATTGTTCTGCGTCAGCATCATACCCGCAAAAATTTCACCTTGTTTGTTGCAAATGGGAACGGTATAGCAAGAATAAATTTTATTTTGACAAGGAATTTCTTTAAAAGTAGATTTTCCTCTCAAGGCTGCACGATATACTGGTTCGATTTCAGATATTGTTTGAGTTGAAAAAATTTCCCTGGGAGTTTTACCCACGATTTCTTCACTTTTGAATCCAATTCCTTCTAATTCAGTACCTTCGCATAGCAAGTAGCGCAAATCACGATCGAACAAAAAGACTGCACTTTTAGGAATATGGTTGGCTAGAGTGTGATAAAGTGCTTCTTGTTCAGTTAAGTTAGCATTAGCTTGCTGTAATTGCCTAGTTTGCCGATTTAAGCATTGCTTCAATTCAAAATTTGTCTTTATCAATTCGGCTTCAAGTTGTTTGCGTTCAGTAATATCTTGCGCTACTGCATATAATAATTGAGTCTCTATTACGGGAACCGTAGTCCATGCCAGCCATTTATAGGAGCCATCTTGACAACGATAGCGATTTTCAAAGTAAACAGTAGATGTTCCTGTACTTAGTTTGTCTAATTCTTTTTGGGTTGCAATTTGGTCTTCGGGATGAACAAAATCAATAAAGGAAGTTGTCAGAAGTTCGTCGTTTGAGTAACCCAGTGTTTTATTGAAAGCAGGATTTACCCGTTTAAAATATCCATCCAATCCGGCTACACACAATAAGTTTAAAGAAATATTAAAAAATTTTGTATTTGACTCAAAAATATTCTCTTCTTCACAAATTACAGCAGAATCACTCGCAGATTGCTGTTCACTTCTTTGTTTATATTCGGTAAATGTAGTTACAATAGCATATGCTGCGGATTTTCCTGGTTGAAACAAGGGCTGAAAATTACAAACAAGCCAAATTAATGAGTCGTTAGGCTTGTAAAATCCCATAACGATATTCTTACAAGGTTCGCCTGTTTGTAATCCTACTATTGCTGGATGGGTTTCAAAAGTGAAAGGCGAACCATCTGCACAAATTGTTTTCTCCCAGAAGTTGCCCAAAGAATTAACACTTATTTGACTTACACTATATCCAAGGATTCCTTCGGCGCTGGCATTACATGCACAAATAGTACCATCAGCCAGAACAAGCAGCATTCCCTCGGATGCTCTAAGCGATTCACCTTTTGTATTCATAAAATCCCCAGCAATATGTAGCCTTACGGTTTCCAATGGTCAGAGCAACAGTTTTGGTAAAGCAACAAAGGGTTAAAACCTCCACAAAAAATATTCTTTATTTTCCTAACAAGAATATTTCTATTCTAAATTTGACGATAATAATCTTACGATACTATTAACAATTTTACTTCTACCAAAAGGCTTAGGTATTTAAGATTTTTCATATTCACTGGGGGTTGCAAACCTCAAGCTAATATTGACAATTCCCCTGCACTTTACAGAGGAATTGTGACGTTGAGATCGATTTTTAACTGATGACGCTGGTAGCTCCTCCTGCAGCAGCAGCAACGGCAGAAATTAAAGCTGTGAAGAATAACCACCAGGAAGCTACAGCCGCAGCTTTGCGGGTTTCTTGTGCTTGTTTTCTGGCTTCTGATTTAATTTGTTCTAAACGTAGTTGAGCTTCTTGTTGAATGCGCTCGGCTCTTTGCAGGGCGCGATCGCGATTTCTTTCGATTTGTGTCACAATGCGCTGTGCATCGGCTTTAGAGATATCGTCGCGGGATGCAAGAATGGCAATCAAGGTATTGCGATCGATTTGAGAGAAGCGATCGCGCAATGCTTCAAATCCGGCTTGTGGATCGTCAAATAAGGTTTGAATATCTCTGCGGATGCGATCGTATTCCAATTCCGGACGCTCTAAACTGTTAAGATAATTACGGATTTTATCTAGGAGGTTGTCAATTACAGTTTGTACCTGTTGTTGAATGCTCTCCAACTGTGCCATAAATTGGTTGCGGACAGCTAAAATTTGGTCAATGACTTGATTAATTTCTTGTTCTGACAAGTCTTTTCGTTGAGAAAGCAAGGCAACTATTGTAGAACGATCGAATTTAGATAGACGCTCTTGCAAACTTTCCATACCCGCACGAGGATCGTTGAGAAGTAACTTGATATCCCGTTGAATTCCTTCTGGATTGAGTTCTTCTTTCTCGGTAGAACGCAGATATTCGGCAAAAGAACTTTGAAAGTCTTGTATTTTCGATTGAGTTCGATTGGCAAGTCTTCTAGGTGCTTTGGCGATCGCCCGTAGGTTGGTTTGTACCTCGTTGATAATTTGATTTACCTGTTGTGCGCTCAAGTCATCCCTTTGACTGAGAAGTTGCACTAAGGTATCTCTATCCATGGCTGCCAAGCGTTGTTTAATTGCTGCAGCACCAACTTTTGGGTTATCTAGTAGCAAGGTTAAATCTCGCTTAATCCCTTCTGGATTGAGTTCCGCTTTACCTGTACCGCGTAGATATTCGCTAATCGCAGACTTTGCTTGCTCGTATTGTGTTAGAGCTTTATCGGTAAGTTGTTGGGGAGTATAGCGCACGCGATGCCAAGCCGATTCTACACTGTCAATGACTTGGTTAACTTGTTCTGCACTTAAGTCGTTGCGTTGAGTAAGTAACTGAACTAAGGTATCCCTGTCAAATTGAGCAATTCTAGTTTTTAATGCTGCCGCACCTGAAGAAGGTTCGTTCAAAAGCAACTTTAATTCCCGCTCAATAGCCATAGGATTAAGTTCAGCTTTGCCGGTATCTCGCAAATATGATTGAACTTTGTACCATTGCTTTTCTGCTTGAGCTTTAGCAGCACCAAAGGTTTGATTTGCTTCATCGAGAACGGCATTTCTCGCAATTTCCAACTCGTTAACAATTGCAGAGACTTGTACTCGATCCATATCCCGTCGCTGTTCTAAAATCCGCTCTAGGGTAGGACGATCGAATTGAGCTAAACGGTTGCTTAAATGCTCGTAATCGGCATCGGGATCTGCTAAAAGTTCTTTAAACTCTAATTGGATTTTCTCGGGGGTAAAATTGGCTTTTGGACTATTGAGGAGATAATTTTCCACTTCCGATAGCAGAACGATCGCTGCTTCTCTCGATTGTGCGGCTTCTGCTACAGACAAGACTTCTAGACGAATTGCTTCTAAGAGATTGGCAGTTGTTTGAATTTTCGTTTGAGTTAAAACCCCTTTTTGTTCGAGTAAGTCAAGAAAATCGCTGCGATTGATTTGTATTAAATCGTCGGCAACAATACCAGGATCCGCACTTGGATCGTAAATTAAATCGCGGAACTCAAGATTTAGGTTTTTGGGTTTTAATTGCCAAGGATAAGCATTGAGGAGATAGTTTTCAATATCTGCTTTGACAGTGCTGCGGGGAGTAGATTCTTTTATACCTACTTTGCTAGCAACCTTATTTGTTTGTTCCCCTAACTCCGAAGTCAAGCCCTGCAATTTGCTAACAATTTGCTCTACATCAAAATCCGATAAATCTGTACGCCCCATAACTATGCCACTCAAGCCATTCAAGCCAGTCATTGCGGCTTGAGCGAGCATTCCATCTTGGGATTCTTGTGATTGGCGGCGTTTTCGCATTTCCGAGACTAAATCATCCAACTTATTGGTAAAATCAGTACCAACTAATTGATCGCGAGTAGCTGATTTGAGATAATTAACTAACTCAGTCATCCCATCTTGACGTGGGGAGAGTTTCTTAGCTGTTTTTCGCCATACCTGTTCTAATTTATCAGCAATGCGATTGATATCTCGTTGGGATAAATCGCTGCGGTTGCTAATTAACTGTACGAATGTCTCGCGGTTGATATCGGTAATGCGATCGCTATTGACAATTTCTTGAAGATTTTCGTCGTTGAGCAATTCCTCAAAATCTGTAGCGATTTTATCCAAGTTTAAACTTTGAGGACGTATAGTTTCCAAGTAATCTTGAACATTTTCCTTTAAGCTTTCTGGATCGAGTGCTAAACCTAATTCATGACGCACGGCTGCTGCTGCTGATTCTGCGGTAGCTACTACCTTTTTACTAGTAGCTTTGGCACCAATTGCAGCTGCGGCTGTACCTACAATTGCTTGGAAACCAGAGGTAGCAGTATTAACTACCGAGCCAATTAAAGAACCGACAGTACTTGAACTTACCCAAACCAGTAGTGAAAAGTAAGTTCCCCAAATTACTAAACCGACAATCGCACCACTTAGGGGAGAAACAAATAAACTCAGCTTTACTGCCAAACTGCAGGCAATAAATAGAGAAACCACAACACTAATTAGGGTTCCTAAACCAACGATTAAACTAATTTGACGAATAGTGCCACCAAGACTGTCTGATTCTTCTTCTTTTGTATCCCCAGAATTTCCCGCTAAGGATATTCCCAATGCCACACCAAGATTGGTAAATAGTAATTGAAAAGCAAAAGCCAGTACAACTCCGGCTATTATTGCCGCGAAAAATTGCGGCCCGCTAAACATAAAAGCGGCATCTCTAGCAGTATCATTAGTCGGTGGGACAATAATTTGTGCGAACCATATTCCCGAACTGATAAATTCTTGTATCATTTTTTTACTCTAGGTCGTATTTATTTGAATTGTATGTTTTATGTGGAGATAATTTGTGCGGATATTATTGACTTATATTCGGAAACTAACAATTTTGATGGCTCATCTCTTCGTGATTTAAATATTCAAGTCTTCTAATCTTATTTGCAACATACAGATTCTCGCTTCTCTCAAGGGAATTAATATTCCATAATTATTTGATTGATTTTTATTTTTGAAAGTTCAGTATTTAGATATAGTGATATCTCTTTCTTATGGCAGAGAAAAAATCCGTTTTTATATGTTGAGAAATATTCTGTAATGTAAAATGCATGTACTAAGCAGATGGAAGAGGAACACACGACTAAGGCTGCGTGTCACAAGACTCGGATGGTGCCGTACCCTCATTGCCTTATTATTGCGTTAAAACTCAGTGCAAGGTGCCCCTAGAAAACAAAGTGCCAGAGCATCGAAAATATTAGAAATGGCGAGATCAGAGATGTCATGCTAATCCTAAATATTTTCAGCTTTCAAGGGTAAAACCACAGTAAAAGTCGTACCAATACCAACTTCACTATCGAATGCAATCTTACCACCATGCAAATCTACCGATTGCTTGACAATTGTTAATCCTAATCCAGTACCAGGAATTTTACCAACATTAGAAGCGCGACGGAAAGACTCGAATAATAATGGTTGCTCTTTTAAAGGAATTCCA
>JBCBQE010000294.1:0-7665 GCA_039820385.1 Cyanobacteria bacterium J06635_10 | reverse complement strand
ATAAAATGAATTCTGTATACATATATTGTTGATTTATTAATTGAATTAATTTCAATTCAAGTTTAACAATACAAGTAATATATTTATCTATTATTTATTTGCTTTTACAGTAAAATTATTTAGACTTTACGATTTAAAGATAACTTTCCATAAGCCAAGCGATACCGATCGTTTATATTGGCTTTAATGACTTCAAGTTAATTCAACTACCGTAAGTTAGCTCAATAAATAGTAATCATTAGTATTTCAACAAGCCAAAATTCCGCAATCGTAATGTTAGGTTACGGTGTAATTTATAATTCCTTTGTGAAAAATCATAATTACAAATACACCTAACCCAACCTACAAATTGATTTTTTAATTACGAATTGTCATTAAAGATTGATTTTTTTCTTCCATCACACACTCAGCAAACTCCCGCTTCAAAGCCGAAAACACAGGGCAAGGTGCTTGTTTTTGTAAATTATTGGGTTTACTCCAGGTAAAAGGCGCTTCCTTCGCTGCTGATAACCACAACAAACGTTTTGCTCGCGTCATGGCAACGTAAAGTAAACGGTATTCTTCAGCGATTTTCAAATGCTTGGCTTGTTCCCATGCTTCGATGACATCAGGTAAGGTTGTTTTTCCGTGGAGAGAAGCGCGAATTTGAGCGCGAGCGACTTCTGATAAAGTAAAGTCTCCCAGGAATTTTCTTTGGGGTGGAACCCAAGATTTACCTGGTATTAAGTTTTCATGCAAGAACGGTAAAAATACGTAATCCCAATCCAAACCCTTGGCTTTATGCATGGTGATAATTGTCAATTGGTTGCTACGGGTATAACGCGCTTCTGAATCTTCAGTATCTACAGGTTCAAAACGTTCGGAACTAACTATTTCGCTAAGTGTACCCAGCATTCTCTCCATTGAAATGTTACCGAGAATTTGCTGGTTGATTCGTTCTGAAAGTTTATCGGCAGTGGCTAATTCTGCTTGTTGATAATCTAGTTTTAAGGCAATAAAAGGAATTAGTTGATAAAGAGGTAGTTCTAAACGAGCATTGAGTAAGTCGCGACAAAAATCGGCGGCTTTGATTACGGCTTCGGTTTGAGTGGCAGCTAAGGGAGAAGGATATAAGAATTCCTCGGGTAAGGAAGCTAAAGCATTTAAATCTTGAGGCTCGATTAATCGCCGTTTAACTAAAACTCCCAATGCAGCTTTGAGAAAATCCGGAGAATGAGGGCTCGAGCAAAATTGTAGAATTGCCAATATTTCTTCTGGTACGTGGGAATGCCGATCTTGTTCGCCTACGTCGTAAAGTAAAATACTATGTTTTTTACAAATTGGTTTGAGTGCTTGGCTTAACCAGGTTCCCTGACGGTTTTCTCTGACTAATATTGCTGCACTACCGTTTTCTTCGTCTTTAGGAAATAGTTCGATAATTCTTTTTGACAGTAATTCAACGGTGTTATGGATATCACTAGGAGTGTAAATTTCTACTCCTCTTCCTACTGCTACGGGGTTTGGATTCGGTTGTGGATCGTTGAATTCAACCGGAAGTATTGTTTGATTGCGGAAGGGGAGGGGAGGGGGAGATGGGGAAGAGGGGGGAGAGGGGGAAGAGGGGGGAGAGGGGGAAGAAAATTGTCTTTGTTTACTTTCGTAAAGATTATTTACCCATTCGAGAGCAAAGTTTGCAGCTTCGATAATTATTCTACTACTCCGGCCAGCTCTGGCCATAGTTGCCAAAAGTCCTTGAGAATCGCATTCCTGACAAAACTGGCGGAAATAAATCGGATCTGCCGGCGTAAAAGTAGAGTTAATTGCTTGATTGGGATCGCCAACCCGAATTAAATTAATTTGAGAATTGTCTATTGCGAATTGAATTTCTCCCCCCTCTCCCCCCTCTCCCTCCTCTTCCCCACTAGCTAATATCTCCAATAACTTAGTCTGAAGGGGACTAGAATCCTGTGCTTCATCTTCAAATACGGCGAAAACTTGATTTTGTTCGATTTTTCTAGCGCTTTCGTTTTCCAATACTCGCAATGCTGCTAATATCATGTCATCGTAGTCAATAAAATCGCGATCGCGCATCAAAATTTGATATTGTTCGTACAATCCGCTGGCGATGTTCAAGATTTCATATCCATCTCTACTTTGCTGACTTAATTGCTGCAAATTTTCGGGTGTCATTCCCGAACTTTTGGCTTCATGAATAACCGTCGTTGCTAATTCTGGTAATACTTCTGTGCGTAAAACCGATTGACGGCGCAATCTTTCTGTTTCTTCTCCATCAAATTGAATCCCTTCCAATAATTGAGCGTACAATCTAGGATTATTAGCAATCCATTTTTCTACTGCTGTGCGGATGAAACGGTGACTTTGATTTGGGGTAATTAATGTCACAGAATCTAGCTCTAAGCCGGATAATTGGGGATGACGGCTGGCAATATTTAAGGCTAAACCGTGTAGGGTATATACCACAAAACCAGTTTGAGGTAAAGATAATTGTTCTCTTAAATATTTACGGATTTTGGCTTTAATATTAGCAGCAGCAGAACGAGTAAAGGTGACAACTACTAATTGACGGGCACCCGACGGGTTCCCTTGACGACGAATTCTTGGAGCTACAGAGTTATTATTTTGGTACTGACGAGCAATGGCAATAGCGGCAGCTGCTGCCATTCCTGTAGATTTACCAGCACCGGGAACTGCAGACACTGCTAAGGGGCCACCTTTCCAGTCTGCCATTTGTTGTTGTCCAGATCGCAAAGAGTTACGGATATTTGCAATTAAAGTATCTCGCGAGTTAGATGTATGCAAAGTTGATAATTGTGGTACTGACAAAGGATTTTCTGGCACTCTATGGGTGGAATTAGCGTCTGACATATGAGAGTTTAGACTGTAGATTTTCTATATTAAAAAAATATTGAGATTGATTTGTGCGGACAAATTATTTTCTCAATTACCTAGTAATTAAATGATGACAATAATAAAGCTTAATTTACATTATTTGGGTTTAACTTTTGTAATTGCTTTGGCGATTGTTTTGCGCTTTTGGAATTTGGAACTTAAACCTTTGTGGATGGATGAAGTCATCACTGCTATCTTTAGTTTAGGTAAAAATTACAGTTCTATTCCTTTGGATGTAATATTTTCCTTAGACAGTTTGCGAGATGTTTTTAGTTATCAAACTGGGGTAAGTTGTCCTCAAGTTGCTCAAAATATCGCTACTGAGTCTACCCACCCACCGCTATTTTTCTGTGGAATGTACGCCTTTTTGGGATGGATGAATCCTCTAGGAGAAAACTGGGTGGGTAAATTGCGATCGCCATCTGTATGGTTTGGTGTTGGTTTGGTTGTAGCGGTATATTTTCTCAATAGATTAGCCTTTTCTCGCAAAGCCGGATTGATGGGTGCTGCTTTTGTGGCTGTTTCTCCTTTCGCGGTTTATTTATCCCAAGAAGCGCGACATTATACTTTACCGATGTTGGCGATCGGTTTATCCTTGTTAGCGCTTATACAAATTCAGCAAGATATTTTTCAACGTCAGCAAGTCAGGATTTGGCTTTGGTTGATATGGACAATTATTAATATTATCGCTATTTATATTCATTATTTCTGCATTATTGCTTTTATCGCTCAAGTTGCTACTCTATTGTTACTCGCTTGGAGAAAAGTTGGATCTTCTTTACTTTTATCTACCATTACGGTTGTAATTAGCTTAATTCCTTGGTTTGGGATCGTGCTAAATCATTTAAACCGTTCCGAAACCAGTTGGTTACCTACTCCCCAAAATATTGAACCGTTATATCAAACTTTGATTAGTTGGGTTGTCATGGTAATTATGTTACCCGTAGAGCATCAGCCTTTACCAATAATAATTGTTTCAGCTTTATTAATGTTGTTATTTACGGGTTGGTTGGGATGGAAGGTGTTTCGAGGAATAAAGTTGCTATTACAAGATTCAGTTACTCGTTTATCTACCCTAACTTTATTGAGTTTTACAGCTTTAGTATTGTTAGGAATATTTATGATTTCTTACATACTCGGCAAAGATATTACAGTTGCACCGCGTTACAATTTTATTTATTATCCCAGCTTCAGCGCTTTAATTGCTGCTAGTTTGATTAGCAACAACAATAGTTTTCCCCAGGAGGAACATCGAAGCAATACAAACTTCAAAATTAAAAATCGATCGCTACTGATTATTTTACTTATTGGTTTTATCAGTTGTATTTTCGTTGTTTATAATTTAGCCTTTCATAAACCATACTTACCTAAACAAGTCGCACAAAATATTTATCAAGAACCCTCCGTTCCCGTCATGGCTATAATGGCATATAGTAATTATCAAGATGTCGCTTTAGGTTTGAGTTTCGCTTTGGCTTTAGAAAAGGAAATTCAAATATCTCAAAATAGCAATAATCCAGCTTTAAAATATTCTAAATTTGGATTTTTAAACCAATCATCCGATTTTCAATCTATCTTTAAACAGCTTTCCCAACTACCCAACCAAAATATTTCTCAACTCAATTTATGGATATTTGCTCCCGGAAGACGACGACGCGATTATCCCCAGAAAACTAGAGTTTCTCAATTATCTTGCAATATTGATGTCGATCGGCATTATCGCATTGGAATTCCTTATCAACTTTATCGGTGCAAGATATGATCGTTACCTCACCCCCATCCCCTCTCCTTAGTAAGGAGAGGGGTGCCGGAAAGGCGGGGTGAGGTAGTAGTGTATTTTACTCAACTGAAATTCGCTACATAAAGGATTTAACAACAACCTGAGTAATTGTATTCCCCAACACAAACTCTTTGCTGAAAACTGAATTGCAATTTATATAAAAAAATGTAAACTTTTGTAAAGATATCGACGGATTTTGGAATTACACCAGACAAGCAAATAAAGCGGAAAATTCAAAATTATGGAGCGACTGTGGTAAAACAAGCCCCGATATCTCAATCGTTTTTCAGTTACATATCAACATATGACATATTCTGAAGATTTATACGAACAATTAGATAAGCTAGTAGCAGAAATGCGTCGGTATCCAAATGGTAGTTTAAAGCGCCAACGGATGTTAAATCGGTTGATTTATCAGATGCAGGAATGTGGAAAAATTTGGCAGGGTGGGGACATAATACCACAATATTATGAAGATGCATTGCAGAAAACTTGGTTTTGGTTTTGCAAAAATATTCATTGTTATGATTCTTCTCAAGCGAATGTGCTGACTTGGTTTAACGCTCATCTGAAGTTTAGGCTATTAGACAGTCGTCAAGAAATAGCTAAAGAGAAGAAAACTAGGGTAACTAAGTCAAAAGATGAAGAATCGAATTCGATAGATCCTATAGATAATTTAGCTGCACCAGATAAAGTGCCACCAATTTTAGAAGAAACTCTAGAATGGATTGAAACACAAGGTAGTGAATTACGCCATCTTCACGTTCGTTCATCTCCCCATATTAACTGTCAGGTGTTGCTGAAGTACAAATTACCTCCAAATGCCAAAACTTGGCGTGAATTAGCCGAAAAGTTTGATAAAAGAGAAAGCACTCTCAATCATTTTTACAACCACAAATGTCTTCCTTGTCTGCTGGCTTTTGGCAGAGCGCAAGGATATATAGATACATAGCAAAGATTATCCTAGAGTAATTACTTATGAGTTTATCAACCGACAAAATAATTATTTCCATTCCCATTACTGAAGCCAACCGAAGTAAAGCAAGACAATTTGCTCAAGAACAATCTAATCCTGAAAAGATAGAGCAAGTCTACCATAATACCTTGGCAGTATTGGTAACTAATAACTATTTACAAATGTTAGATGTAGAGACTTCATTACAACAGAGTCATAGTTGGAATGCTGTTGCTAGAGTCAGTACTAATATTGCTGATTTGAATTTACCAGGAAAGGGACAATTGGAATGTCGTTCGATAAAGATAGGCTCAGATACTTGTTACTTTCCCGAAGATGTGAGAAATAACCGCATCGGTTATGTTGTAGTGCAGTTTGATGAAGACTATAAACAAGGAAAGTTATTAGGGTTTTTACCGCAAGTCAACAACACTAGAATTAATATTGAAGAGTTAGAATCTTTAGATAACTTACTTGAAGCCTTACATTTTCATCAAACCGTAGTCCAGTTAAATCAATGGTTAGAAAAGATTATTGACGAGGGTTGGCGAAATATTGAAGAAATAATCGGGGAACAAGCAAGCAAGCCTCTTTTTGTATTTGCGAATATTTCTTCTGAAAATTCAAAATCTGACAACAACACAGATGCTGTAGCACAATTATATTCTACTCAAAATGAGATAAATCAAGTTGATTCAGATTCTGAAAAAGCTTTAATTCATTTATTAGAAAATACCAATAACGAAGAAATTCGCTGGAAAGCCGCTGAATTGCTATGGGAAATCAATCCAGAAAATCCCGCTGCTGGTGTAAGAAAAGCAATTGATTTCGGCATGCACTTTGGTAAAAATGCTGTTGCCTTGATGGTTGCAATTTTACCCAAACCAGACGAAACCATGGCGATTTTAATTAGAGCATATCCTCTAAGCGATCGCACTCATCTTCCTCAAGGATTACAACTTAGCGGCTTAGATGCAACAGGAAATACCTTTTTTACAGTACAATCTAGAAGTCAAGATAACTATATTCAATTTAAATTCACTGCCGAATTAGGAGATAGATTTAATATTCGGGTTGCTTTAGGGGATGCCAATATTACTGAAAGCTTTGTTGTTTAATTCTCTTCGAGATTCATAGCCTCTCCCCTCTAGAGGGGAGAGGGAAGGGAGTGGGGTTACCGAATGTATTGAACTCAACTGAAAATTCCTATATTTCCCACCTGTAGAGACGTTGCAATGCAACGTCTCTACATTTGTGATGGAGACAACGCAATATTTCAAAAGTCCTATCGTAAACTTAAATATTAGTGCATGTTATCTATTATTCAGTATAATTACTGTAATAAATTAAACGAAAGCTTAAAAAAACCCGATCTCCTCAACCGCCATGAGCAAATTAGTTGTAATAAATATTGACGAAGGCAGTTTTGAACAAGGTTTTCCTGTAACACTCGAAATTGGTGAAGATGGTAGAATATCTTATAAAAACAAGAAGGTTACGCTGACTCCAGCACCTGATATTCCTCGCTTTTATGAAGATTGGCAAAGTAAATACCGCAAGTTGGGTACAACTATTAGACAAATCAATATACCTGAAACTCAAGTTACTCACCTTTGTATAGTTGATGATGAAAAATTTGCGAGAGAGAGATTTGAAAGCTATTTGAAACAGTGGTTTGCTCAACTTCCCTGGGAAAAATTACAAGTAAGAATAGAAGAAAAAACACATCCAAAGGAAGCAATAAGAGTAATTATTGATACTAAAAATATTTATTTGAAAAAACTTCCTTGGCATTTATGGCAATTATTTAACAATCGTCCCCATGCTGAATTTGCTTTAAGTGCGGAGTATGCACCCCCCAGTGAATCTCTAAAACGCCCTGTAAAAATATTGGCTATATTTGGCGGTAGTGAAGGATTAGATTTAACTTCAGATAGAGATTTAATGACGAAATTACGTCGTCGGGGAGCAACAGTTACTTGGTTAGAGCAACCCCAGAAAGATGAACTAAGTAGGAGTTTGTGGGAGCAACATTGGGATA
>JBCBQE010000293.1:0-7671 GCA_039820385.1 Cyanobacteria bacterium J06635_10 | reverse complement strand
CCCTATACTAAATTACGCTTCTGGGATGATACTACATTAGAACTGACCACCGATTTTGATAAATTAAAGCATCAATTAGCTGGCTTTCGTAGCGATTTACCACAAGCTCTTGATAATTGGTATGCTGAGGAAACAAAAAAGTATGACGCAGGTTACGAACCTTATCTTAGTCAACCCGCTCGTTCTATTTTGGGTTATATGCAACTCAACGAGCTAGGTACAGCCTTACGCTTTCGCCCTTGGGAAACGCTCTACCAACACTTTTGGAATGCTTTTCGAGATGAAAGGTTGGTGTATGCTCTCTCCTATCCAGCTAAATATTTGGGGATGCATCCTACTTTGAGTGCGAGTGTATTCAGCTTGATTCCTTATATTGAAATGGCATTTGGTGTTTGGCATCCCCAAGGAGGATTTCGCGCTTTGGCTCAAGCTATTGCGCGGGGATTCCAAGATAAGGGTGGTAAAATTCATCTGAATACACCGGTAAAACAAGTTTTAGTAGAGAATAATCGAGCTTCAGGGGTGGAACTGGAAAATGGCGATCGCATAAAAGCAGATACTGTTGTTGTAAATGCTGATTTTGCTCGTGCGGTACAAACTTTAATTCCTCAAACAGCACGAGGTAAATATACCCCTAACTACTTTAATAAAAAACAGTTTTCTTGTTCTACCTTCATGCTGTACTTGGGAATCAATCGACGTTACGATGATTTACCCCATCACCAACTTTATTTATCGGAACATATTCGTAAGCGCGATCGCCCTTTTATCGATGATTCGGCTTTGGATGAAATCAACCCTCCATTTTATGTATGTAATCCAACTCCGGCAGATTCGAGTAATGCACCGGAAGGACATTCTACTTTGTATGTTTTAGTACCGATTCCTCACACTGGATATGGTGTTGATTGGGAGAAGAAAGTTAAAAGTTATCGAGATTTAGTTATTAGTCGTCTGCCGCTTTTAGGGTTTGATGGTGTAGAGCAGCATATTGTTACGGAGACTTGTTACACGGCTGATAATTGGCAGAATGATTTTTCGGTGTATTTAGGGGCTGTTTTCAATCTTAGTCATAATTGGTTGCAACTTGGGCCGTTTCGTCCGCCGATTCGTTCGGAATATGTTGATAAACTTTATTGGGTTGGTGGAGCTGTGCATCCTGGTAGTGGGTTGATGACGATTTTGGAGTCGGCTAAGAATACGGCTGGGTTTGTTGGGGAGGATTTACTCTAATTGAGTGAGGGGGTAGAGGGGGAAGAGGGGGGAGTAAGAAATAGTTTTTTTTAACGCAGAGGGGCGCGGAGGTTAACGCAGAGGAAGCGCAGAGTTTTTTTACTGAGTATTCTTTGGTTCAACAGCGCATACAACCCGAAAACCATAATTAAGTCCATCATTGACGGGATAGTGGTCGGAACGATAGGCTGAACGGCATTGTACCGGATTATTACTCCAGGAACCACCGCGCATAACTTTTCGATAAGTATTACTATTTTCTATCCAAGCAGTACCGTCTTTGGGCGCTCCTTCATAGTTATCGTGCCAATCATCGAGACACCATTCCCAATGGTTACCGTGCATATCGTATAATCCAAAGGCGTTAGCTGGAAATTGTCCTACTGGGGTGCTTTGTTTTCGATATTCTTCTTTGGGTTCCCTAGGACGATAATTTGCTAACTCACCAGTAATAGTTTCGCCAAAATGAAACGGTGTGGTAGTACCAGCACGACAAGCATATTCCCATTCAGCTTCACTTGGTAAACGGTATTTTCTCCCGGTGTGATTTGATAATCTACCGCAAAATTCAACCGCATCGTACCAAGAAACGCACTCTACAGGACGGTTATCTCCTTCAAAATTAGATGCTTCGAGTTGTAATTTTTTTTCAACTGGGGTTAAATAAGCTACTGCTTTCCATTGCGCTTGAGTAACCGGGTATTTACCCATGAAGAAAGTTGGAACTGTTACCTGGTGTTGGGGACGTTCATTATCTTTGCTACCTTCTTCGGTTTCTGGTGCGCCCATTGTAAAAGTACCACCTTTAATTAACACCATATCTAACTTGACTCCGTTATCTAAGTCTTCAGCAAAATATAGTCCTGTTTTTCGAGTTCGTTTGATGATTGTTTTTGACATAATACAATAGAAAAGGTTCGTAGTTGCGCTTCAGCGCTTCTTTAAATATGACTCAAGCACCATCAAAGCAAAAACTATTAACCATTCGAGAATTTCTGGAGCAAAAGCCCGATGGTAATCGCTATGAGCTACATAATGGAATAATTGTTGAGATGGCGCAACATAATGGTAAACATGAAAATGTCACGGGTTTTTTAGGTATTCAAATTGGTATTGAATTTACTCGATTAAATCTTTCCTACAATATTCCCAAAACGGCATTAGTAGCTTTTTCTGATGGAGAATCTAATTTTACTTATTGTCCCGATGTACTCGTTATCGATCGCAGCAATTTAAAAAATGAAGAGTTGTGGGAAAAATACTCTACCGTACAACAACCAGAATCAATTCCTTTAGTAATCGAGGTAGTTAGTCAAAATTGGCGTGACGATTATTATAAAAAGTTTGCTGATTATGAAAAGATGGGTATTCCTGAATATTGGATTGTAGATTATGCAGGGTTAGGAGGAAGGGATTTTATTGGTAATCCCAAGCAACCTGCGATTTTTGTTTGTGAGTTGGTGGATGGGGAATATGTCAAAACTTTATTTCGAGGAAATAAGCAAATAATTTCTCCTTGTTTCCCAGAATTAAATCTTACCGCTGAGCAGATTTTTGACTCGGCGCTTTGAAGACAAGTGTTTAATATCAGGTGATAACTAACCATTGTCTTATCGCAATAGTTTTATTTTGAAGCATCAATCAAATATCAGGTTGTAAATAACCATTGTCTTATCGCAACAGTTTTTATTTCATGGAAACGTCAACTCACATCTTGCACCATTGTCGTTAAGCCCAAATATCCACCTTGTAAGCCGGAGGCGCATCGAACAGAGAAATTAATCTTGGCTACACACAAAGTGCGTTAAAACGCACTAAAATCCTTACCTAGTCGTCAAAAGAGCGACTTTGTTTGCTCGCGGGGGGAATTTATTCCAAGGCGGTTGCCCTCGAATGCTGCAAGATGTGAGTCAATCAAATATCAGCTTGAAAATTTACCGTTGTGCGATAAGCGAAGCTTGATGCCGAAGGCATTACGCAATAGTTTTATTTTGAAGCATCAATCAAATATCAGGTTGTAAATTTAACGTGAGTTCGATGGCGATCGCTAAGACACCCTACTAAAGAATCCTCTCAACCCCCGCAGACAATGCGAAAACCGTAGCTGACGTAAAGGCTGCCGCGCACAGCCCCAAAGTAGTCGCGGCGGTACGCACAGAGGCAGTCAGCAGGAAAACTGTTCCAGCAACCGCCCCGCAGACAGACTTTTCCTCGTTTTTGAGAAAAGTTACCGTGCCAATCATCAAGACACCATTCCAATACGTTTCCATGCATATCATATAAGCCAAAAGCGTTAGGCGGAAATTGTCCTACTGGGGTTGTTTCTCGACGGTATTCTCCTTTTGGTTCGTTAGCAAAAGTTTTTCTGGCATTATAATTAGCTAATTCATCAGTAATAGTTTCACCAAAATAAAACGGTGTAGTAGTACCAGCACGACAAGCATATTCCCATTCTGCTTCGCTTGGTAAACGATATTCTCGACCTGTATAGTTAGAAAGGCGATCGCAAAATTCAACCGCATCCTGCCAAGAAACTTGTTCTACAGGAAGTTTATCTCCTTTAAAATCAGATGGTTCTGGATTTAATTCTCGTTTCACTTGGGGTAACTGCGCTACAAATCGCCACTGTGCTTGGGTTACAGGATACTTACCTATGAAAAAAGGTTTTACGTTCACTGTATGCTGGGGACTTTCATCTATGTAACGTTTTGGTTCATTTTCTGGCGAACCCATTTCAAAGGTTCCCCCCGGAATCGCTACCATTTCTATTCCTAGTAATGTTGTTTCTTCTTTATTTCTCTTCTGTTTTAAATTAGAAATTTTTGAGGCAATTAGGTCTAATTGAAGTTGTAATTGTAAGCGTTCGGAGATGTTTATTGTCCAACTAATTTGCTTTTCATATGCTTCATATTGTTCATATAATTTATCTAATACATACTTAAAAGACCTTTTTAGAAACACATCTGATGTTCTGTTATTATCTTCAACATCTTGTTCTACTTCACCCAAATACTCAATAAAATAAAAAGCTTGCTTCAATTCTCTTTTAACTACTTCCCCCCGAGCATTAACTGTCACGGTTTCAAAACTAAAAAGCTGCAACTCATCTTCAGACTCATCATCAGTTACAATAACCGCAACTTCATACTCAAAAGGTTGCAACTCAATTCCCATCAATTGTGCAATTTCTGTTTCTTCATCATCTTGAATGGGTTGATTATCAACTGTATCCTGCGCCCATTTAAATAACAATGGTTCAAAACCTTTTTCTGATAATAAATCGGCATAATTTTCTACCAACGCAGCCCATTTAATACGTTCATCAGCATCTGCAGAATTTGTTAATCTTTGCAATTCTTCTTTGATAGCATTAACTGCTTGTTCCCCATCTCCAAAGTATGCTAAAGCCGTCCAATTTGGACGCTCTCCCAATACCATAGCGCGATCGTTATCTTCCATTTGCAACCGATTTACTAGATATTGGGACATAAAATTGGCTAATTCCTTAAGCCTTTCTTCCCCAAATTCATTACATAAACGACTCAACAAACGATTTCTAGTTTTCCCTTCCATCTCATACAAGTCATAACCTACGGGTTGACATAAACCCGATAGCAACACATCAGCTACTGTATACCAAGGACAATCCGGGACAAAATTCTCGCGCAGACAATAAAGTAAGTCTGAGGTGATAGTGAGGGGAAAAGCTGCATGATAGGCTAAAAATAACGCTTTTTCTCCGTAGCGCTGTGCAAAAACCCGAATGCGGCGAGTTGTTAAATCTTCTCTGTTGGATTTCCTTGGTGATGGAGATGCATTTGCCATATAATTATGTTCTGATTTTTGAATTTAAAAACCGCAGAAACGCAGAGAGCGCTGAGGGAAGAGATAAAGAGAAATAAGTAAGGATAATTAGAAATCTACCCCTCCCAACCCTCCCCTCAGGAGGGGAGGGTGCGCTTTCGAGCGCGGGTGGGGTGTACTCGCGTTAGGGTTCGTAAACTTGCAGGCTCATAAGTTAACATTTTGCCATTAAGTATGGCATCAACTGTAATTGCGGAGTTTTGTTCCCATCGTTGAGTTGGTAGGGGGTTAAGCCAAATTAATTGACGAATGCAAGGGGATAATGCTGCTAAAAATTTTGATATTCCTTCAATTCGTTCTTGATTGTAGGTATTTGTTGCGGCTCCAGCATCGCTGAGAATTAAGCAGATTGTACGGTTACGATGCAGTTTTGGCAAGATGTCTGTTAGGGCTTGAGCTTGAGCCGGGTGATACCAATCATAAAGATATTCCGAGGGATAGCTGGTAAACCGATATATCCGAGCGGGAGTAATTCGAGCTTCTGCAATTGCTTGAATAAAGGGTTGAAGGACCCGAAAAAATGGTATCATTGCCGAGTTATCATCAATTAGTAGTAATAATTCGGTTTTTCGAGATTTTACCGGACCCATGACCACATCAGTAAAAATACCGTATCTTTCAATTTTTTCGAGTGTCGCTTCAACATCTAATTCGTAATCCCAAGCAACCCTTACTGGTTGTTTTAGTAAACGCCAAGTTATTTCAACATCTTGTAATTTAATGGGATAATCTGTGGGATTGAGGTGAAAATCATTTCTCGTATCTTCAAATTTAGTCAACGGTGAAGAGGTTTTCAGCGCCACGGGGACTTTCACTTCATTTGTTGTTTGAAATGATTGCGATTTCCATTTTCTGGGGGGAATTTGGGGAAGATTTGATGGTGCCTTTACTGAGGAAGTGGAAGTAGTATTTTGTTGTAGTGTTGGTTCTGTTTCTACAGGTATTTTCTCATGATACTGCTGAATGTAGCTCTCAAAGGTACGTTCAAAAATATTAATATCGTAATTAGGACAAGGTTTTACCCACAGTAAGCGACAAACTCGTTTTATATCTTGCCATCCACCTAAACCATATCCCCGTGCAATTGCTTTTCGCAATAGTTCGTATTGTTCGAGAGTTAAAGCCATTCCAGCTTTTCGCAATTCTTGGAATAAATCTAATAATAATGAATCTATTTTAATTGGTTGAGGATTACTCATAAAACTCCCTCTCTTTAATAAGGAGAGGGCTGGGGTGAGGTAAAAATTTCCAAAATAGCGGAGAGGGCTGGGGTGAGGTAAAAATTTCACTGTTTCTTCCGATATAATTCTTGGTCTTTCTTTGTCTTTAATAATGTTCCTAATAATGGCAATTTATCAGATAAATTATTCAAATCATTTAAAGCTTTTTCAACATCGTTTTTATTTAAAAGAGCGGTCATAAATTCAATAAATTCGCTTGTTCCTGGCGGTCTACTTCCTGGTATATTAGTTAACCCGGAGCGAATTTCATAAAAACGATTCATGGCTTGCTTTACAAGTTCTGTTTTATCTTGTAAGGTACCAAATCGTTTATCAATTATTTCTTTTAGTTGCTTTTCATCCGGATATTTAACAAAGAAGTAAAGACATCGACGTAGAAAAGGTTCTGGTAAAGGTTTCTCGCGATTGCTAGTGATAAATATAATCGGTTTCCTTTGGGGAGTGGGATATGATTCGGCGGTTTCTGGAATTTCAAAACGTAATTCTTCTAATTCTAGTAGTAAATCATTTGCAAAATCACTATCTGCTTTATCAATTTCATCAATCAATAAAATAGGACGATATTGGTGTTCTTGTAAAGCCTTTCCTAAAGCTCCAAATTCTCGATAATTTTTTTTATCTTGCAATCGCTTTTTTAAATCTCCAACCTCGACAATTCCTAAAAATTCTTGTAATCTTTGAGGATCGGTTCCCATTAATTGAGCATCTCTCAATCTTGCTACAGCATCATATCTATATAATCCATCGCGAGCGCGGGTTGTAGATTTTATGTTCCAAATATAATAATTCCACCACTGTTTTGGTTGTACCTTCATTGATAGATATTTCTGACTAAATTCATAAGCTACTGCACTCGCTAAACGAGTTTTACCACAACCGGGTTCTCCTTCCAAAAGTAAGGGACACTCAAGTGCATACGCGAAGCGCATGCCCTTTGGGCTTATCGCTAAGTTAACGGCTTCTTTTAAATCATCGCTTGGTAAATAAGGATAATAAGTCCTTCCATCTGCATCTTTGATATTATTTTCAGGTTGATATTCCCCTGTATATTGATAATCTGGTTCTTGATTATTATTCATCCTGCTAATTTCCAATAGCTCTCAATTGCTGCAATACCATCTTCAAGTTGGAATACTGTATAACAAATTTCCTTAAGAATATCTAAAGGCTGTTCTCCCCAAACTGGAATATCATTATTAATAATTGATTCTAGGTAATCATCTGCTTGATTGAGCGCTTTATAGACTGTATCTTGAGCTAACCAAGTTTCGACATCATGATTTAAAATTTTGTCTAAGGGTGTTAGTGAAATAGAAGATTGTGTTTCATTAAT
>JBCBQE010000292.1:0-7672 GCA_039820385.1 Cyanobacteria bacterium J06635_10 | reverse complement strand
CCAGCAGCAGCTAAATATAATAGTAACGGCGAACCTAGTCCACCAGTACCAATACATAAAACAGCAGCAGCCTTCAAACGCTTTTGTCCCTCCAACCCAACTTCAGGTAAAATCAGGTGGCGGGAATAGCGTTCGTAATCGTCCTTCGTCAGTTGGATTTCATCCAAGTTGGGATTGAGCATAACAAATTGGGACTTGGAGGAGCAGATTTTTTATCCTACCGAATAATTGTATAATTCGGAATTCATAATTAGTAATTCGTAATTATTAATTAAATATAGTTAGGAGTTAGGAGTTAGGAGTTAGGGGTTAGGAGTTATGAGTTAGGGATTATCCCCCCATCTCCTCATCTCCCCATCTCCCCATCTCCTTGTCCCCATCTCCCCATCTTACAACTTCGGGTACAAACACAGAATTCTCATCAAGTACCCAACTATTGATATCTCCTGCTTGACCTTTTTGTACGGAAACGATGATATAAGAATATTCCTGCCAAGCACAGTTACGGTCAAATTCTGAGGGGATGGCGGGATAATCGGGATGGGAATGGAAAATGCCAATTATATTCAGATTGCGTTCTCTAGCAGATTTTTGAAGTTGTAACATATCTTGGGGTGCGATTGTATATCTGCGTTTTCTGCTGTATGTGATGTCATCTTTGGGAAAATCACCTGCTGTTTCTGAATTCCAAGCGTTTTGGGTGGGGATGATTTCAACAACCGTTTTGCGATCGCCATCTATATCACCTAAGATGACACCGCAACATTCTTCTGGATAAGTGCTTTCGGCGTGGGATTTAATGATTTGTAAGTGTTCAAAGTTAAGTTGAATCATTTTGATCCTGTAATATCATGTCCGCTTAACATTTATCATATTGATGTGAGTTGGTAAGACGTAATCAAAAAACTAGTACTCAAATAAGCCAAAATTGCTGGGTAAAGCTAGGGAGGGGAGAGGCGCAAGAGGGGAAGAAAAATATTTTTTCTCTGATTACACATTACTTATTACTCAGCCTCTACAGATATAATAAGTGTTTAACCGGACATTATATTCAGCTATTTACTTTTTAAATTTTGAATCGTTTTTATTAAGTAATTAAATATATATTTAACATTCCTACGGGCAAATTGTACGTAATTATCTATAAAAACAAAAATACGGGATTTTTCTCAGGTTAATTGCAAAATACAGCAATTATAGTTGAGAAATATCAAAAAAACAATTTATATGCTAATCCGAATCACCTTGTTGTCTCTGATTTGTCTAACGGTTTTTGGCTGTCAAGCGAATAAACAAGTTCAAGAAACTAACCATTCAGTAACTCAATCCCTGACTGTAGAAAAAAGTAAAGAATCTGTAAAGCCACCCATAAAAAAAGAGACAGAGAATAAAGATATAGAAGATAAAATTGCCACTGGAACAGTCAATCCACTGAATAATCCCGGTAATTTTATGACTCTAACACCAACAGGACAGACTAATGCTTTGAATAATCCTATTTACACACTTAATCTATACGCAAATGGAAAGTTAGTTGATAGTTTTTTAACAGTTTCTGGACGTACACATACACAAAATAGAAATCGCCATCGAAGGGGAACAGAGGCTCCGTTACCAGATGGGAAATATACGGTTGCTAAGTCTACTATTCCAGGAGCGATCGCCGAAGCAGGCGATCTTTTTCTACCTATAAAACCTAGATTTAAAACAGGGCGTTCAGCTTTAGGTTTTCACGTAGATCCATCCTTTAATAAAGATAATGGAGAAGATGGTACAGCAGGGTGTATCGGGTTAATTGCTAGAGAAGATTTGGATAAATTGTTGAGCTTTGTTGCAAATTACCAACCTCAATTTCTTGATGTCAAAATTCAATATAATAATAATTACGCAAGTGAAACGATAAATTAAGTCCTGTTAGGTATTTAAAATCGGAAAAATCCTATTTTTTTTAGGTTGCTCCGATTTCTGTTTAGAAGGCTCAGCGAGAGCAACGCGTATTTGATATTTCCTAGTAGTTAATTTCATCAATTTCCACGGGTTGTAGAGACGTAGCACTGCTACGTCTCCAGCAGTTTCAAGAATAAGCCAACCATTCAGAATTAATGATTTGGACTACTAGTACTCTTTTTCATTAAAATTGACGGGTTAGGGCAAGCAGGGGGAGCGGGGGGAGAAAAGAATTTTGAGTAAAAATAAACCCATCATAATTAATGCTTTGCACTACTAGTGGTCTGTCCCATAAAATATGATAGGTTTTCTTGTATACCCGCCTAGGACTATAAGTCCCAGTCTAATAGCTAAAGTCATATAAATATGACTAGAAAAATACTCATCAAAACGGCTGGGGACAAACTACTAGTACTCTACTAAGGGAAAATTGCCGGGTGAAGACACAGAGGGAGGAGATTTTCAAGCTAATTTTGATGATTTTCTTATATTTTTATGTATCTACTAATAAAGGAAAATCCCCAATCTAAATGAAATCAGGGCATATTTTCATGCCGATAACTTTATTGCTCACTCAGTCGCGAAAAAATCGGGAATGCTTCCGGGAGGTTTAGCACTCCATGAGCATTTTGCCATGGAGGGAGAATTATTGACGGCGTAAATTGTCTTTACAAATTATGGCGTTGCTTACTCAGTTTATTAATTTAGATTTTGAGACGTTATACCAATTCTGTATGAGGCTGCGCTAAATCGCTCTGACTCTGGAAGAGTCGAGCTACCGAAACAAAGCCCGTCTACACGGACTAAATTAGGCGCATCTTTATAAAGAAATGGTATTACATCCTCAACTGTTATCTAACCTTCTTACACAGGTTTCGGTTATCTATAAAACTTGATTTATATTTCTTTTCCAGCTAGAAATTTATCTCTTGACTCTCTAGCCTACTAGAGGGTTTAACATATCAACGAGTAATATACTCCAAGAAATATCAGCACCTGCTGATTATCCCCATGCATCGTTTCTAATTAATTTACTTTTATTTTTTGCGATGGATATCCTCACGCTCAAACTACGAGGGATGAGTTGTGCATCCTGTAGTAGCAACATAGAAAAGATAATTAACTCGGTTTCTGGAGTCAGCGAATGTCATGTTAACTTTAGCGCCGAACAAGCTACTGTTAAATATAATCCCCAGAAAACCGATCTCAAACAGATTCAAGATGCTGTTGATGCTGCTGGATACAGTGCAACTCCAATGCAACAACAACAAGCCTTTGCTGTTGAAGATGATGTTGATATTGCTGCGCGTAAAGCTGAATTCCGCGATTTGATTCGCAAGCTAATGTGTGGTGGTTTAGTTAGTATTATCCTTGTCTTTGGCTCTTTGCCGATGATGACGGGATTAGAATTACCCTTCATTCCTCCATGGCTGCATAATTATTGGTTGCAGTTGGTACTCACTATACCTGTACAGTTTTGGTGTGGCTATGGCTTTTATATTGGAGCTTGGAAAGCATTAAAACGTCAGAATGCGACAATGGATAGTCTTATCGCTTTAGGTACTTCAGCGGCGTTTTTCTATTCCCTATGTGCGACTATATTTCCAAATTACTTTAGCGATCGCAATTTACAACCACAAGTGTATTATGAAACTTCTGCTGTCGTAATTACCCTAATTCTTTTAGGAAAGCTATTTGAAAGTCGCGCTAAAGGACAAACTAGTGAAGCAATTCGCAAATTAATTGGTTTACAAGCTAGGGATGCACGAGTTATTCGCAATGGTAAAGAGGTAGATATTCCCATTCAAGAAGTTAAGCTTGATGACATAATTATCGTACGTCCTGGTGAGAAAATTCCCGCAGATGGAAAGATAATAGAAGGTACTTCGACTATTGATGAAGCGATGGTGACGGGAGAAAGCCTACCCGCGAAAAAACAGCCCGGTGATGAGGTTATCGGTGCGACGATTAATAAAACTGGTAGTTTCAAATTTAGGGCAACAAGAGTAGGAAAAGATACCGTACTCTCACAAATTGTGCAACTTGTCAGACAAGCACAAGGAAGTAAAGCGCCAATTCAAAGATTAGCAGACAAAGTGACGGGTTGGTTTGTCCCGGTAGTGATGGCTATTGCAATTTCTACTTTTGTCATCTGGTTTTATCTCACTGGTAATATTAGCCTCGCTTTAATTAACAGCGTCGGCGTTTTGATTATTGCTTGCCCCTGTGCTTTGGGTTTAGCGACTCCGACATCAGTAATGGTTGGTACGGGAAAAGGTGCACAAAACGGTATTTTAATTAAAGGTGGCCAAAGTTTGGAATTAGCTCATAAAATCCAGACTATTGTTTTGGATAAAACTGGAACTTTAACGGAAGGGAAACCTACTGTAACTAATTTTATTAGCAAAGCGGGTAGTGCGAATCAAAATGAATTAAAACTGATAAAATTAGCGGCTTCCCTAGAGCGTAATTCCGAACATCCACTAGCAGAAGCAGTAGTTAGATATGCCGAATCTCAAGAAATTGAAATTATAAATGCTCGTGATTTTGAAGCTGTTTCTGGAAGCGGTGTTAAAGGATATGTTTCAGATAGATTTGTACAGATTGGGACTAAACGATGGCTCGAAGAGGCTGGAATTAATACTAACCTGTTTCAGGAAGAGAAAGATAATTGGGAAGCCGATGGTAAAACAGTAATTTGGATTGCGGTAGATGGAGAAGTTGAAGGTTTGATGGCGATCGCCGATGCTTTGAAACCGACATCTATTGAAGCAGTAAGAATGATGCAGAAGTTGGGTTTAGAAGTAGTAATGTTGACGGGAGATAACCGTCCAACAGCAGAAGCAATTGCTACCGAAGTTGGAATTAAGCAAGTATTTGCCGAAGTGAGACCAGACCAAAAAGCGGCGACGATCGAGTCTTTACAAGCAGAGAAGATAAAATCAAAAATTGTGGCGATGGTGGGGGATGGTATAAATGATGCCCCTGCCTTGGCACAAGCTGATGTGGGAATAGCAATTGGCACCGGAACTGATGTAGCGATCGCAGCTTCTGATATAACCTTGATTTCGGGAGATTTGCGTTTAATTGTGACTGCGATCGCGCTTTCTCGTGCCACAATGAATAATATTCGTCAAAATCTATTCTTTGCTTTTATCTACAATGTTTTGGGTATTCCCATCGCTGCGGGAATTTTGTTTCCGGTATTTGGCTGGTTGCTGAATCCGATGATTGCTGGAGCTGCAATGGCATTTAGTTCCGTTTCGGTTGTTAGTAATGCTTTGCGATTGCGGAATTTTGAATTGAAAGGGGTGAGGGAAAGATGTTTTTTTAACGCAAAGGGGCGCTGAGTTTAGCGCAAAGGTGCGCGGAGAAAGTTTCTGCATTTAGCTATGAATTATATTTACAGCTTCTCTATGGTTAGCCTCGACAAAATTTTATTAAAGAAATGTTACAAAGTTTAGTAAAATGACATTAACCATAAAATAAGTATTTTTCCTCATTGACATCATGGCGGAACATTTTCCTTGGCTGACCGCAATAGTTTTATTCCCACTCGTTGCAGCTTTATTCATACCGTTTATACCGAGTAAAACTGGTAATCGCGTTCGATGGTATGCCACTGGCGTGGGTATAGCAGATTTTTTCTTGATGTGTTACGCCTTTTGGAACAATTACGATGCAAGCAGTGCAAGTTTTCAACTAGCGGAAAGTTATGCCTGGGTACCTCAGTTGGGTTTTAACTGGGCTGTTTCCGTCGATGGTTTGTCTGTTCCTTTGGTACTTTTAGCGGGATTTGTGACGACGTTGGCGATATTTTCGGCTTGGCAAGTCGATCGCAGATCGCATTTATTTTATTTTCTGATGTTGGTGCTGTATTCGGCACAGGTTGGGGTATTCGTCGCTCAAGATTTAATGTTGTTCTTTATTATGTGGGAAGTCGAATTGGTTCCCGTATATTTACTGGTCAACATTTGGGGTGGTAAAAACCGACGTTATGCAGCAACCAAGTTTATACTCTACACTGCAGCCGCTTCGATATTTATTTTAGTAGCTGCGATCGCCATGGCTTTGTATGGTGGCGAAAATGTAACTTTTGATATTGCGACTTTAGCAACGAAAGATTATTCCTTGGGTTTGGAATTACTGCTTTATGCCGGATTATTAATTGCTTTCGGTGTCAAACTAGCAATCTTCCCATTACATACTTGGTTACCAGATGCTCACGGCGAAGCTTCTACTCCCGTATCGATGATTTTGGCTGGCGTACTTTTGAAGATGGGTGGATATGGATTAATTCGTCTTAATTTAGAACTTCTTTCCGACGCACATATTTACTTTGCACCAGTTTTAGCAACTCTGGGAGTAGTTAACATTATCTACGGCGCTTTAAACTCCTTTGCTCAAACTCACATGAAACGGCGTTTGGCTTACTCCTCAGTTTCTCACATGGGATTTGTGTTGCTGGGTATCGCCTCCTTCACCGATTTGGGAATCAACGGTGCGATGTTGCAAATGATTTCCCACGGTTTAATTGCATCAGTGCTATTCTTCCTAGCTGGCGTAACTTACGACCGTACCCATACAATGAAAATGGATGAAATGGGCGGTATTGGGCAAGTAATGCCAAAAGTTTTCGCTTTATGTACTATGGGTGCCATGGCTTCCTTAGCCCTGCCTGGAATGAGCGGATTTGTGAGTGAACTTTCAGTATTAATTGGCGCAGCTACAAGCGATATTTACAGTAACACATTCTCCACGGTAACTGTTTTTCTCGCTTCAGTAGGAATTATCCTCACCCCAATTTATTTACTCGACTTGTTAAAACAGGTATTTTATGGGGAAGGGAAAGTTACCTGTGAAATTGGTAATGCGAAATATGAGAACTTAGAGGCAGAAGGTACGGCTTGTTTTGGTACCGATTGCGTTTTACCAGGTGAATCAGTTTACAGGGATGCAAGCGCTCGTGAAGTGTTTATTGCAGCTTGTTTCTTAGTGTTAATTATCGGCATCGGGTTTTATCCTAAAGCTGTGATGCAAATGTACGATGCGAAGACAGTCGCTGTGAATGCTCAGGTGCGGGAATCATATACTGAAATTGCACAAAGTAATCCTGGTGTTTATGCGAAAGGGTTTTCTACACCTAAGATTGCAGAAGCGGAAGTTGTACCGGTTTTGGGTGCTTTGAAATAATTAACCCCACCCTAACCCTCCCCGTAAACGGAGAGGGGATAAGATGATGATTGAGAAAATAACATAAATTAATGTAGAGACGTTGCAATGCAACGTCTTTATTTTTGTGGTAACAAATTTATCTGTAGTGAAGGTTTTTCCGTTAATGGTATAACGGTAGTGATTAAAGCCTTATGAGAATAATATAAAATTATGCCGTTGTTAGGCCAATTTCTAATTGTAGAATTTGTTTGAGTTCAATAATAGGTAGAGGCTGTTGTCGCCCGGCACCAATAAGATAATGCGTAACTCCATAATAGACATTAGTAGTAATATCTTTTTCTTTAAGAACATCTCCTTTTTTCGATAAAATCTCAGTACGTTTATCAAATTCAACATCCCAGCATACTAAAATGTCAATGTGACTCAAGTCTTTTTTATTTGCATCAATGTCTCTATATATATCGTTTAACCTTTTTTTAAATTCAACTAATATTTCTTTTGATAACAAACCGCCATTAGAATCAAACACGTTTTTACGTATACCAAGCTG
>JBCBQE010000291.1:0-7678 GCA_039820385.1 Cyanobacteria bacterium J06635_10 | reverse complement strand
TTAATTGTTCTATAACTTTCTCTACAGTTTGAGAATTTGATACTCGTTCCCAAATTAAATGTTGTCCCACCGGTTGACAAGTCGGGAAATCTTCAGGTTTTGCACCAGCATTTTCAATTAATTCTAAATATTCGGTTCCGTTAACTCCGACTACTCCTGTTTTTCCTCCGCCGTTTTGGCGCATATCATGCCAAGCTTGTTTGTATCCGGGAGGAAATTCGTTCATCATTACCCCACCATTTTCACCGTCACCGATTTGAGTTACTATTGGTGGAAAACTCACTCCTTGCTCCCTCCCATCTAGAGGGGAGGGTTGGGGTGGGGTTAAAGATTTCGCTTCATAATAAGGTTGCATTTGAGCAACTAATTTTGTATCGGAGCCTTGAGTTTTAATCAAAGCGGTAATACTTACAGTTTCACCTTGAGAATTTCTAGCCACAAGCCGATGCGGTGTATGTTTATTTTTTAATCCTTCACCATTCAATGTTTGTACTGAATCTTCTTGCACCATCAACCAGCGATAACCGCATTCTTTGAGGGCTTTGACATATTCATATAAAGTATCGGGATGATTGGGGAGGTGCATTTCAGGGGGAGAAAAACCCTTTACTCGTGCCAATGCATCCCAACCAAATATTGCTGCAAAATAATGTTGCCATGCAAGTATGTGTAATTTGATATCCGGTATTGGTGTAGAAGGAACTACAGCATGGCCCCACATAGTTCCCAACCACTCCACATAAGGTTTATATGTGGAATCACAGGTGATACGTTTGAGATTATCTATGATATCTCTGCGCCCCATCTGTTGAAATCCCCACAAAAGATTACCAGAATAGTCCAACATCACCCGAGGATTGCAACCTTGAGAGACTAATTCGGGAATAATATCTCCCATGCGACTGTAGCAATTAGCAAAAGGGCCAGCATTATGATTGTCACCTTCACCTTGGTGTTCAAACATATACTGCAGATGACTAATCAAATCGCCATTGGCACCTGCGGGGATTGTCGGTTGGTGCATGTGGAGTGCTACGGCGAAAGTCGCGGTAATATCTGATAAGTTGAGATTGGTTGTGGGTAGGAAAACGGGTGAGTTTTGGTTTACAACTTCTAAAACCTGTTTTTCCGAGCCAGAGATATTTGGTAAGCCGTCAATAGTTTCTGGTAGAGCAGGTGGGGTTGTTAGGGTAGGCATTCAGTTATCAGTTATCAATTAACAATTATCAATTATCAATTATCATTCGCCGTAGTATGTGGGGGTATATTAATTATTAACAATCTTGATAGTAGGTTGGGCTAGCGGCGTATTTGTAATAATTATTCTTAATAGCGAAATTCATACCGGGCTGTAACCCAACATTACCCCATAGCTACAAACAGATAAGATGTTGGGTTATATCATGTCCTGTTTTCAAACCCTCACGATTCCTCGCTATTGCCTGGAGCTACAATTACAAAGCCCTTCAAGGGCTATAAAAACCTGAGTTTTTTAGCCCTTTAAGGGCTTTGTATCTATAGCCGCACCCTTATAGGGTGACTCAGGGTTTGAAAACACACCCTAGTTCTCATATTGAGTTTTATTGTTTAAATTAATCTACCTTTGCCTTAGCCTTTAGGAATTTACGCTGAGGCAGGATACGCAGCGGAATCTCTTGATTTTCCTGTGGCGATCCCCAAAATTGCTCTAGCGTAGGTCCATTTTTGATTCGGCAATCGCAAAACAAAAAGTTCCACCATTCATGTAGCAATACGCGCTTTCCCATACGGGTAAACCAATTCATTCCGTGTCGAGCAGCACTATCTGGTTGAAAAAAAGAGCGCCATAATGCTTTAGGCCGAGCTTGCAATATAATTTCGATGAATTTCACCCACAGAAAAATGCGCCAAGGTGGCATATTAACTGTCTCTAGTACTTGATGCTTATAATCCCATAGACGTTGATCGAGTTGGATAACGCGTCGTTTGGCTGCAATAGTGTAATATCCAGTCCATCGATGCGGCGTGACATACAATGTCATAATCTGATCTGGATCGTACAAAAGCAACTGCCGCAGAGAGCGCACGAAGTCCAAATCGGTAACCTCTTCAAAGTCAGTCACCCATGTTGCTAGGGATAGGATACCGTGTTGTCGTAGCAAACGGATAGCTTCGCGATCGGTCTTTGTAGCACCTCCCTTACGAATTTTCTTAAGCGTAGCCTCATCAGTGTTCTCCATACCCATTAAAAACCGCTCAACGCCAGCTTTCCGGTAAAGATGCAGAATATCCGCGTCTCGAACGATATCGTCTGCACGGGTAGAGCCGATAATAGTTATATTGATATTCTCGGCGATAATCGCTTCGCACAGTTCGCGCCAAATAGCCTTATTAACTGTGGGATTTTCGTCAGCTAAGTTAATTAGTTCTACACCGTGAGTACGATGGAGCCAAGCAATTTCCTTTGCAAACTTTTGCGGGTTACGATGCCGCCAACGTGCCCAAAAACCACGCTGCCCACAGTAGTTGCACAGATGCGGACATCCACGGGAAAACTGCATTACGACGGCTCTTTTACCGCCATAATAGCTATATCGTTTACGATCGATTAACTCCCAGCCGACGCGATAATCATCAAGGTTTTGAATCATAGTAGCTGGGGGTGTTTGTACTATCTCACCGTCACGACAGAAAGCGATACCTTCCACGCTGCTAAGATCGTTACCGCATTCAATGGCAGCTACAAGTTTAGGTACGGTTGCCTCGCCTTCACCGCGAACGATCGCATCGATTTGCGTTTCTTTGGCGAGTATGTCCCGGAAATGGTAAGTTGGAAATACACCGCCATAGACAATCGTTATATTTGGTAATTCCCAACGGAAACGGCGAGTTAATTCAATTACGATGGGGTGCGCCGATGTCGAGCCAGAATGACCGATTATCAATACTTGCGGGCAGTGTGCAATGACTTGTCGGACAATTTCATCATGGGAAAGTGGACCGATTTCAGCGTCAAGTAGGGTGACATGATGTCCAGCGTCGAGCAGGGATCCCCCCACGCAAAGAAGTCCCAGTGGTGGTAATTGTTCGCGAGGAATACGACTGCCGATTGATGGATGTGGCGGGTTAACAATAAGAATATTCATGATGCACCGTAAGATTGTGAAATCTCCAGGATATTACGAGGAGTCACTGAAATATTTGTTACGTAAAACTCATGTGTATCACACCAAATCATTCATCCACAGGGAAAGTTACAAAAATTTTCACTTAATAATTTTCTGTATAAAATTTATAGACTTAGATTTAATACTGCACTAATCTTATTCAAAATATTGCCAGACAGTAGGTTGGGCTCGCGGCGCATTTGTAATAATTATTCTCAATCGCGAAATTCATATAGCGCCGTAACCCAACATTAGCCCAGACAAACAGATAAGATGTTGGGTTACGACAGGATTTAAAAGATTCTCGTTAAAAGTCAAATTAATTGTCGTGTCTAACCCAACCTACTAACTATTCTCAATTCCCAATTCCCAATTCCCAATTCCCCATTCCCTATTCCCTATTCCCTATTCCCTTTAAATAATGTCGCTGTGCGATAGGTAGAAGGTACCATCCGCATTTCCCAACCAATTTCACGAGCATTTTTATTTAATGCAGCTAATTTCACACCGGCTTCTAACCGCGCAATCCCTGGTTTTACCCAGATAATTTGCTGCAAATGCGTCATATCTAAGACTACACCACCACAGAGAGGAACGCATTGACCGTAGTTACCTGTTCCAGCACCACGAACGGTTATAGGAACTCGATGCTTCGCGCAAGAGGAAGCAACTTTTAATACTTCTTGTTTATTACTCGGACGTACCGCTATATCCGCAACTTTTCCTGCGAGTTTTTTAGTTAAAACGGGACTAAAGGTATGATAATCTTGAGATAATTTACTAATTTGGGAAGATCCGGTAATTATCTCAATCCCAGTTAGCGTACGCAATAATGCATCAATATCAAATGTTCTTGCTGATGGTGAAGATGCGGATGTCATTTCAGTTATCAGTGATCAATGATCAATTATCAATTACAAATCGATAAATCGAGGTGGAAAATATTTTTTCTTTCCATGGATGAATCTGGAGGCTTGTATCTATTTTAGTGTTTGGTCATAATTAATTATTCATCTATTTATTCCTTGCTTTCACTGAAACTGTTCAAAGGGAATTATACAGCGTCTGCGATGGCTTCGCGCATGCCCATTACAGGATTATCGCAAAAATTACGCTTGCGGTTGTTGAAATGCGTGAATTTCTTTAATTACTTTTACCCAACCATCGGATACTGATGCTAATATCTGTTCGCCTTTTTCCAGGGTTGCTGTAGTCGCATCACCAATTACACCGCTTTTACTAACATCTTTGGTTGTCCAAGCAAAGGGTAATTTTCCTTCTGGAGTAAGTAAACTTGTATTGGGTATTTCTGGAGGATATTCAGCTACGGCTTTATCCATCTTGACTTGTTCGGGTAAAAGCGCCAACATAATGCTAGTTTCGGCATCTCCTGCGTGCATTCCTTGTTGTGCTTCTTTGGGTGTAAGTAATTCTTTAGTAATATTAGGCACTCGCCAGGTAAATAATGGGAATACCATAAAATCGTCATATTTGACATGTAAATCCCGTGCAACCATTTGCATGACTTGGGGTTGCCCGCCATGGGAGTTCATTAATACAAGTTTTCTCAATCCCGCACGGTAAATGCTTTCTCCTACTTCCATAAGTGTAGCGCTGAGGGTTTCGGTGGTTAGGGTAACTGTACCGGGAAAGTGCCAGTGTTCGTTCGATTTACCGTAAAATAACATCGGTAGAGCAAATGCTGGAATATTAGCATCGAGTTTTTCTAAGGCTTTACCTAATACTCCCATACCAATCGCAGCATCTACAATCAAGGGTAAATGTGCTCCATGTTGTTCGTGAGCACCTACTGGTTGGATAATAACAGTGTTTTGCTTATCCGGTATTGCTTCTACATCGTTCCAAGTTAGGTAGGGGAAAAATCTATTCGGAGGAATGAAACCGTGCATCATGGTCAATTATCAACGATCAATTATCGATTTTAAATATTTTCCAATTTTTATAATCAAAAAGTCCATCACGAACAATTATCAATTATCAATTATCGATTTTCAATATTTTCCAATTTTTATAACCAAAGTGCATAAGTTAATCAAATGCCAGCCCTTTCTACAACCTGACAACAGTAACCAAACGCTGATTTTCTGTAGTCACAATTTCCGTTGATATACGCTCTTCAAATGACAGCGTATTTTTGCGTCTCTCAAATACAAATAACCAACCTTCATTCAATCCCAATCGTGCTAAATAGGATTCTAATTGCTCAATTCCTTCTGGTTGAGGATCGCGTTTTTTCTCTCGCCAAACTTTTAATTCTATTCCTAAAACAACACTTTCATATCTCAAACATAAATCCATTCGATCTCTACCAATAGCATATTCCCGTTCTAATGTTCCACCACCATTGACAACGCGATGCAAGAAAGCCATTAATACTATATGAGGAGCCACTTCGTGATAACTAGTACTATTTAATAATGGTTCTCCATGCTGTCGCCAGAATTTGATAAATGCTTCTAATAAAGCCTCTTTATTTAATTCACCTTCTGGTGTTAACCAACTAGGATTAATATGAGGTAAAGTATCTTGAGTTCCTTGTACCAAAACACGGGGAATTACTTCACGATAAATAGGGTTAGCAATCACAAATCCTCCTGCTGGGTTGCGTTTTACTAATCCTAGATCGGTTACATATTGTCGGTCATCTGCGGTGATATTACCTAATGTTTGTCCCGCTAACATTGGTTCGATAATGTTTTTTACTCTGGTTTCTCGAAGTTTTTCTGCAAGGGAATCGAGATGAGTATCCATACGAACAATTAATATTTCTTTTGCTTGTAAAATATGCTCTTTTGTAATCGCAATATTTCTATCTTTCACTAATTTTTCCACAACTTCTTTCGCAAGAGCATTTACCAACCAAGGTTGTCCTTGAGTTAAATCAAATGCTGTTTCTATTGCTTCTGGTGTAAAAATTTGTTCGGTTTCTTGAGTATGTTGCTGATATAATTCTTCTACTTCAGCAGCATTGAAATTTCTTAACGTTATCGAACTAACTTTAATATTAAAAGGACTTGCAGTATTTAGTCTATCGCTACCACCAGAAGCAACTTTATAATCTCTAACATCCCGCAATCCAATTAATCCTACAGAAGAAGGAAAATTTTCTGGACGACTGGGATAACCATTGCGTAATTGTCGCAATACTGAAATTAAAGTTTCATTTTGCAAAGAATCAATTTCATCAATAAATACCACTAACGGACGATTGATTGAGCGTGACCAAGCTCTTAAATTATTACTTATTCTTTGTCCACTAGGAGCATCATAAACCCAAGTTTGAGGCTGTAATTCTATTGGTAAATAATCTTCAATTGTATTCCTCCAAGTTGCCAAAATCGCCAACTCAGCCGCACCCAGATCGTTATTAAATGCGCTACCAACTTCTACCGACACCATGATTGCTGCATAGCGATCGCTTTCTCTAAGTTGTTTCGCTAGCGCTAGCATTGCGGTAGTTTTACCAGTTTGACGGGGTGCGTGAACTACAAAATAACTTTCTTGTGCGATTAAGGTGTCCAAATCAGGTAAACGATTCATAGGTGGCAGCATATAGTGTTTATCTGCTCTACAAGGACCTGCAATATTAAACCAGCGAGACATATAATATCACGTCTAATACAACGTTTTGCGATCGCGGATTCTTTGAGTTTACTATAGGTCCTTGGATATGATAATTACCAATGTCCAATGTGAAATCTTGCACCATTGTCGTTAAGCCCAGATTCCCACCTTGAAATGAATTTCAAGGCTAATATGCCAAGTACGTTAAAACGCACTAAACCCCTTATTTAGTCGTCTAAAGACGACTTTAGCTATAAGCCTGGGAATTAATTCCTAGGTGGTTATTGAAATTGATGCAAGATGTTAGCTATACCCAATTCCCAAATTAAATAATGAACACCCCCTCTCACGCAATTCTAAATTTAGTTGCTTTCAGCGAAAAGTTAAGAGCTAAAGCGAGTCTCTCAATTTTGATTGGTGCTGTTTTACCGGATGTACCAATTTTTATATTCTACTTTTTAATGAAATTCGTTTACCGTTTCCCAGAAAGTAAAATTTGGGGAGAAATTTATTTTCAACCCTTTTGGCAAAATATTGTCAGTATATTTCACTCTATACCTCTAGCTTTAATAGGGGTTTTAATTTGCCATTTTGCAAAATGGAAAGTTGTAGAAATCGGATTTATTAGTATGGTGATGCATTCGTTATTAGATTTACCCGTTCATAACGACGACGCACACCGTCACTTTTTCCCTTTTAGTAATTATCGTTTTATCAGTCCGATTTCTTATTGGGATACAAATCATTATGGTGCGATTGTGGCTTTTGTGGAAATGTCATTGGTTTTAATTTCAACGATTTATTTATTTTCCGGAATTCGTTCTTTTTGGGGTAGAGGTTTAATGATATCTGTGAATGTGTTTTATTTATTTGGGTATTTTCGGTTTTATGTGAAGTAAGAAGTAATGAGTAAGAAGTAAGAAGTTAGGAGTTAGGAGTTAGGAGTT